>DATIGZ010000311.1:0-3492 GCA_035481255.1 Sphingomonas sp.
GTTCAGGGCGTGGTGCTCGGTGGCTCGCTCAACCTGACGGGCAGCTATACGCGCGCTTCCGGCTTGCCCACGCGCTACACCGCCGGCCTGCAATATACCCGCCAGGTCCGCATGCCGATGATCGGCAATGCCCTGCTCACCGCGGGCATCGCTCGTTCCGACTTCGACACGCGCGCGGGGATTTCGGTTTCGTTCTTCCGGCGGATAGACCGCAAGACCAACGGGTCGTTCGCGCTTGGCGGCCAATATGTCTCGGAAACCTCGCCCGGCGGCGGCCGCCGCGGCTTCTCGCCGGTGGCGGACGCATCGATTACGCGGACCGAGCAGTGGGGCTCCACCGACATCATCGGCGAGCTGGGCGCGGCGACCGACGCGGATTCGGATCTGGCCGTCGCGCGGGTACGCGCGATGTCGAACCTCGGCACCGCCGATGTCGCGGCGCAATGGCAGTCGCGCGTGTCGGGCGGCAGCGCGTGGACCTATCAGCTCAACGGCGAAACCGGATTCGCGATCGGCGGCGGCGCGATGAAGGTCGGCCTGCGCAACCCGGCCGAAGCGATGGTGATGCTCGACATCGGCCGCGTGCGTCAGATCGAGGGTGGCGCAACGGATGCCGATGCCGGCGCGGTTGAAGGCGGCCGCAGCGGCGCCGATAGTGGCGCGCCGGTCGCCGATGGCGGCTATCGAGTGATGATCGATGGTCGTCCCGCCGACTTTATCGAGCCAGGGTCGCGTGTCGCGATCGGTGTGCAGCCGCTGCGCGAATATGTCGTGTCGCTCCGCCCGGAGGGGGCGCCGCAATTCGATCTCGACACCACGCAGCGCCGGGTCGTCGTATATCCGGGCAATGTCGTGCGCGTGCGTTTCGAGGCGCAGCGGGTGGTCAGCATGTTTGGCCAGGTGGTGGACCAGACCGGACGCGGATTGAGTTCCGCGCGGATCGAGGCGGGCAGCGACGTCGTCGCGGCCGACGACCGGGGCTATTTCACGATCACCGCCCCGCTGTCGGCGACGATGACGATCCGTACCAAATCCGGCGAGCTCTGCGTCCAGCGCACGCTCGAATCGCTGGCGGATACCAGCCAGCCCTCGCTGCTCTACCGGTTTGGACGAGTCACTTGCGGCCAAACCGGCAGCACCGGGCAGCAAATCCTTCCGCCCGCGAGCGGAACTCCGGCGCCGGTGAAACCCGCCTCGACGTTGCGCGAGCCGCAGGGGCGTTCCGTCCCGGCGAGCCTCCGCACCGGCGCGGTTCGGGCGCCATCACGCGTAGCGGAGCTCATCGAGATCGCCCGCGCGGATCTGGAATATCTCGATCAGGTCATGGCCTCGCGTTCGCTTTCGCTTTCGTAGCGCGCGCTGACTGCTCCCGCGCTCGGCGGGGGGCTGCAATGGATGACTCCGTTCGCCAGCACCTGGATCGTCGCGTTGACCTTCGGGCCGGTGCGCTTCGTGGTCGATGACGCGGCCCATGCGCACAACACCTATGAGGCGACCGCCACCACCGCGAAGAAGGGCTGCGCTGAAGCCCGCTATCTCAATGGCGGCCTTGAGATAACCGGCAGGCTTCAGACCGCGCGTTAGGCGGCGGCTTCGAAATCCTCGGTATCGATCTCCGGCAAGGTCGAGCGCGGGTAGCGGTGCCCGGTGACCTTATCGTTGACGAACGCGGCGTCGAGCGTCGCGATAACCTGCGCGGGAAGCGGCGTGGCGGGTGTCGCGAAATTCTCGGCGAGGTGGTCGGGCGAGGTGGTGCCGGGGATGGGCAGTACATGATCGCCGCGGCCGAGCAGCCACTGCAGGCAAAGCTGCGCCGGAGTGATGCCGAGTTCTGCGCCAATCTCGCGCACCAAATCGAGCAGCGCGAGGTTCTTGCCGAAATTGAACGGCTGGAAGCGTGGCATCGCGCGGCGGATATCCTTTTCGGGCAGCACATCCAGCGATGGCACCCCACCCGCGAGGAACCCGCGCGCTACCGGCGAGAAAGCAACCAATGCCGCACCGATCTCGCGCGTTGCATCAAGCACCCCAAGTTCGACATTGCGCGACCAGAGCGAATATTCGTTCTGCACCGCCGCGATCGGATGCACGGCATGCGCCCTGCGCAGCGTCGCGGCGGACACCTCGCTGAGACCGATCGCGCCGATCTTGCCCGCCGCGACCATTCGCGCCAGCTCGCCGACCGACTCCTCGACCGGCACAGACTTGTCCCAGCGGTGGAGGTAATAGAGGTCGATCCGGTCAGTGCGGAGCCGTCCCAGCGCCTCGTCGATCGTCTTGCGCAACGTCTCCGGCCGTCCGTCGATGACGCGTTTGCCGTCCACGCCGGTCATCCCGCATTTCGACGCGAGGAAATATTCGTCACGGCGATGCGCGATCGCTTCGCCAAGCAGCGTTTCGTTCGCGCCAAAGCCATACAGCGCCGCGGTGTCGAGATGGTCATAGCCCAGATCGAGCGCCTGATTGAGCAGCCGCACCGCTTCATCACGCGCGGGCGGGATGCCATAGGCATGGCTCAGCGACATGCAGCCAAGGCCGATCGGGTTGACGGCGGACGATGCCAGACGGCGCTTCATGCTTCCTCCAATTGACAGGGGTTCGTGATTGGGGCGCGACCCGCGCCGTTGCAAGGTTCCGCGCGGCGTTTTCGATCGACCAGCGTGGTAGCGCGATCACTTCCTGCGCCTCAATGTGATGCCTTCCGGCATGCCGCCGGGGGGCGGAAGTGAGGTCCGAGGGGGCCGGATTGACGACGCCCGGAAAAATGTGTCTCTCCTCGCGCCTATGCTTGGGGAACACAATCATGTGGGGGCGCTCGCTCCGCTGGTCGGCTATCATCTGCGCCGTGCTTCGGGCGCGTTCGCAGCCGATTTCGCCGGGGCGGTCGAGGGGACCGGGATGCGTCAGGTGCTGGTCGGCATCCTTGCGGTTGTCGAGGCCAGTCCGGGGATCAATCAAGGTGCCGTCGGTCGCGTGCTGGGGATCAAACGCGCTAACATGGTCTCGCTGATCAACGAGCTGGTCCACTCCGGGTTGCTGCTCCGCGATGTCGATCCCAGCGATCGGCGCGCCTTCCTGCTCAACCTGCACGATGCCGGGCAGGCGATGCTCGCCGACTGCCTCGCGCGGATCGAGGCGCAGGAACAACGGATGCTGGCGGGCTTTACCGAAGCGGAAAAGGCGACGCTGCTCGAACTGCTGAACCGGATCGAGCGGCGCGAGATACCGGTCGTCTAGACTGCTAACTGGCGGCTTCCCGCCACATGCCGGGCGCGACGCCATCCAGTGTCCAGTCGCCGATCCGCCAGCGTACCAGCCGCAGCGTGGGATTGCCGATCGCGGCGGTCATCCGGCGTACCTGGCGATTGCGGCCTTCGCGGATGGTGAGGCGCAGCCAGCGATCGGGGATGGTCTTGCGGAAGCGTATCGGCGGATCGCGCGGCCATAGCTCCGGCGGATCAATCCGCTCGACTTCGGCCGGCAGCGTCGGGC
>DATIGZ010000312.1:0-3418 GCA_035481255.1 Sphingomonas sp.
GAAGCCGCCGCCGCCTGGTGCGTCGAACTGGCGGAAGGGCCGCTGCCGGACGACCGGCAGCGTGCGTTCGATGCCTGGCTGGTGGGCAGCGCCGACAATCTCGCCACGTTCGAGCGATCGAGCGCGCTGTGGCGGGAGGTGGGTGAGGCGGCGACTTCGCCCGAACTGATCGATGTACGCGAGCGCGCGCTGGCGACCTTCCGCCGCCGCAATCAGTGGCGCTGGGCGCGACGCGCGGTGACCGGCCGTGCGGTGGCCGCGGCCGCCGCCGTGCTGCTCGCCTTTGGCGGGACGGCGTGGTGGTGGCAGAGCGCACCCGACATCTACCGCACCGGTGTCGGCGAACGCCGCGTGGTGATGCTCGACGACGGGTCGCGTGCCTCGCTGGACGCCGCGACCGAAGTCGATGTGCGCATGCGCGGCGACCGGCGCGAACTGCACCTGGTGTCCGGCCGGGCGAAGTTCGATGTCGCCAAGGACCCGCTGAAGCCGTTCAGCGTGCGCGTGGGCGACAAGCTGGTGGTGGCGACCGGCACCTCGTTCAGCGTGGAGATGATCAACGGCAAGCTGCGGGTGATCCTCTATGAGGGCCGGGTGGTGGTGCTCGACCAGCCGGCCGCGGGGCGGACGCCCGCCGAGGTGCTGCCGGCGCTGAAGGGTGGCGACGAGGATACGGCGTTGACGCCGGGCCGTGAGCTGGTCGTCGGCATATCGGGCCAGTCGCAGGCACAGCTCGCCAAAGCCGATCCGGTGCGCTCGCTGTCATGGGAGGGCGGCCAGCTGGTATTCGAGGACGAGCCGCTGAGCCTGGCGGTGGGACGGATCAACCGCTATTCGGCGCGACGCGTCGAGCTTCAGGGCACGGCCGGAAGGTTGCGGGTGAACGGGGTGTTCAACACCGGCGATGTCGAGGCGTTTGCAACAGGCGTGGAGGAAACGCTGCCCGTCCGCGTGATACGCGAGCGCGATGTCGTCATGATTGCGCCGCAATAAAATTACGAAGCATCTGGCCCGCACATTTTTTTTGTATTGGCCCAGGCGGGATTTCGATCATGGCGCGTCTTATCCCCCCAGGCGCACCCAGACGCCGGTTCAGGGGGACGTGACGATGATCATGACGCGAAGCATCAAGGCGACAGCTTGTTCGGTGGCGGCAATCGCACTGGCCATGCCGGTGGCGGCGATCGCCCAGACACAGACCTACAGCTTCAACATCCCCGCACAGGATTTGGCGTCCGCGCTGCGGCAGTTCGCGCAGACCTCGCGCCAGCAGGTCTCGTTCAGCGGCGGCGTGGTGCGCGGGATGCGGAGCGGGCCGCTGCGGGGCGCGCACAGCGTCGACAGCGGCCTGGCGGTCCTGCTGCGCGGGACCGGCCTGAGCGTTCGCCGGGCCGGGCGCGTGATCGTCATCCAGAAATCCGAACCGGCTCTGACGGCGATATCGACCCAGCCCGCCCTGGCGCGCAGCCAGGAAGCGGCCGCCGCGCCCCAGGAGCAGGCGGAGGCCGAAGCCCGCGAACCCGAGATCGTCATCTCCGGATCGCGTATCGACCGGCCCGGCTTCGAATCCCCGACCCCGCTGACCCGCGTGAGTGCCGAGGAGCTGTCGGTGGGCAGCCGCGCGAACGTCGGCGCGGCGCTCGCCGACCTGCCGCAGTTCAAGGCCGGCCAGTCCCCGCAGACGTCGGGCACCAATGCGCAGGCAGGGCGTATGCCGGTCGATCTGCGCGGTCTGGGGGCGACCCGCACGCTGGTGCTGCTCGACGGCCGCCGCTTCGCCAGCGACAATGATCTGAGCACGATCCCCTCGGTGCTGGTCAAGAATGTCGACATCGTCACCGGTGGCGCGTCGGCGGCATGGGGTTCGGGCGCCGTCGCGGGCGTGGTCAACATCCTGCTCGACCATGAGCTGAACGGCTTCCGCCTCGGCGTCGAAGCGGGCGTCTCGACCGAATATGGCGACGCCGGGCAGCGCCGTCTGGAAGCCGCGTTCGGCACCGATTTCGCCGGTGGCCGAGGCCATTTCATGATCGGCGGCGAGTATCTCGAGAATGACGGCCTGATGACCAAGACCGCTCGGCCCAATACCGGCCGGTGGGTGCTCCTCACGCAGAACGGCGTTTCCACGCTGACCCCGAACGTCGGCTATGCCAATGCGTTCATCGGCGGCATCATCATGAGCGGCGTGAACGCGGGGAAGGGGTTCAACCCCGACGGCACGCTGCGGACCCCGTCGCTGGGCACCGCGATCGGCGCCAACATGATCGGCGGGGAATCGCCGTCGGACGATGACTACAGCCCGCTGGCAACGCCGCAGAAGCGCGTCGCGGGGCTGGTCAATGTGTCCTACGACATCTTCGACAACGCGAAGCTGACGATCGAGGGCCGCTATTCGCGCTACTGGGGCAACTATACCTGGTTCGGCGATCACAATCGCGGCAACATCACGATCCAGCGCGACAATGCGTTCCTCAATCCCGCGATCCGCGCCCAGATGCTGGCGGCGAACCAGACCAGCTTCACCATGGGCCGGTTCAATTCCGACCTTTCCTACACGAGCATTGATCTTGAGCGCGAAGCCTATCAGGGCACGATCGCGCTGGACGGAAGCTTCGGCGGCGGCCGGTGGCGCTACGGCCTCTATTACAGCCATGGCGAGTATCAGAACAACATCGACACCCCCGGTTTCCGCCTGACCGCCGAGTTCGCCAACGCGGTGGATTCGGTGATCGGACCGGGCGGCACCCCGATCTGCCGGATCGCGCTGAGCAATCCGTCGACCAGCTGCGTGCCGCTCAACCTGTTCGGCTATGGCGCGCCGTCGGCGGCGGCGATCGATTATGTCACCGGGACCCCCTCGTCGCGCTCGACCACCAAGCTCGACACGTTCGGGGTCAGCCTGCGCGGCGAGCCGTTCGATCTGTGGGCGGGGCCGGTGTCGATCGCGGTCGGCGTGGAAGGGCGCTGGGAATCGGTAAGCACGGTATCGGGCGATCTCGACCGCGCGCGCGCCTTCACCACCTTCCAGTTCGGTGAGCTGGCGGGCAAGGATTCGGTCAAGGAAGCCTTTGGCGAAGTGGTCGTCCCGCTGCTCAAGGACGTGCCGTTCTTCCACAAGCTCGAGTTCAACGGCGCGGTGCGCTATTCCGACTATCGCAACAGCGGCGGCATCTGGTCGTGGAAGCTTGGCGCGACCAACGAGTTTCTGCCCGGGGTGATCGGCCGCGTGACCCGTTCACGCGATATCCGCGCGCCGAGCCTGAGCGACCTCTACACGACCCGGACGCAGAGCTATGTCGGCGTCGTCGACGTCAATCCGGTGACGAATGTGAGCCAGAGCGTGACGGCGCAAGTCATCGGCGGCGGTAATGCGAATTTGCTGCCCGAGGCGGCCGATACCTGGACCGCGGGCATCACC
>DATIGZ010000313.1:0-2850 GCA_035481255.1 Sphingomonas sp.
ACGTCGGCGATCTCGACTCCGCGCATGTTGACCACGATGTCGGCGGCGTCGCTTTGCTGCGCGAGCACGGGCTGAGCGACCATGGCGGCCAGCGCGAAGACGAGAGCGGTGTTACGGATCGGGTGCGGCACGGGTGTAATACCTAGCGGGTCGGGACGGTCAGCGTCACTGGCTTTCCGTCGCGGGTGATCTGGATCTGGGCGGAGCCGCGCTGTTGCGCGGCGGCAAGGGCGGAGGCGGCGTTCGCCTGACTGGAGATGGCGGTGCCGTTGATCGAGGTGATGACGTCACCTGTCTGAAGCCCCGGCGGCGCAGAGTCGCCGACCTGAAGGCCGCCGCCCGGCGCGGGGGCGAGATTGGCGAGGGCCGCGGCCACGGCGGGCGGCGCGGCGGCGGGGCTGGTGGTCTGGACCGCGGCAGGCTGCGCGGGTTTCGCGGCGGCGTCAGCCTGTTGATCCGAGGTCAGCGTGGGATCGGGGAAAGCGAGATATTCGATCCGGCCAGCGACGCGCAGCAACACGCGATCGCGCAAGATGCCCTCGATCGTCCCGCCACCCGCGGCCTCGCCGACGCGGAACGGTTTGGCGGGTTCGCCGCCGACTTCGATATAGGCGACTGACAGATCGGCGGGGGAGGCGGCGAACACGCCCTTGAGCTTGAGCGGAAGCCCGGTGGGCTGCGACGCGTCGGTGATCGCACCCTTGCCGAACGGAGCGAAGGCGAGCGCGGCGGTGACGTCGGCGGGCGCGGCCACGGGCCGGCTGCCGGAGGGGACTGTGACGGCTCCGGTACCGGCATGTCCCGCGATCCGCCAGGTCAGGCCGGCGAGCGCGATGGCGACCGAGACCACCACCGCCGCGGTCGCGATGTCGAGCGCGGTGCGCGTCTGGCGCGGCGAGAGATCGGGCAAGCGGATCATGTGCGTCTGCCCTCAACGAAGCCGTCGAGCGATGCAAGCGGAGACCGCTCGCCCGCCGCGAATACCTGAATGCGCACCTTGTCGATTCCGGAATCTTCCGTGCGGGTACGGGCGATCTCGACCTTCCATTGCTGGCCGAGCAGATCGGCCTGGGACGCGTTGGCGGCGGGATCGGCGATCTGGATTTCGGCGAGGCGGTTTTCGGCCACCCACATGGCGGCTGCCCGGCGCTCCATCGCGCGGGTCGAGTCGATATGGCTTTCGACCGCGCGGATCAGCCCGACGGTGGCGATGGCGAGCACTGCGAGCGCGACCAGCGCTTCGATCAGCGAGAAGCCCTGCTCACCCTTCATGACGTGGCTTCCGCTTTGGATGCGACCGCGGTCATGCCGTCGTAGCGGACCGTCCACTTCTGCGCGCCATTCTCGATCGTCGCGGTGAGCGGCTTGCCGCCACCATCGACGCCGAGCACCACGGGCGGGCGCGCGTCGAGCGTCACGACGATGCCGCCGGGAAGCTGATGGAAAGCCAGTGCATCTCCCAGCGGGGCGAGCTTGCCGTCGCGGCCGATCGCCGCGAAGCCATAGCCGTGACGTTCGGCGGTGAAGGCGATGATGCGATCGCCGAGCATCGCGTCGTCCGCCGCCGCCTGGAGACGCAGCGCAAGGCGGCGTGCCTCGGTCTCGACCGAGGGCGCGCGGGTCGCGGCGCCGACGCCCAGCGCGACGCCGCCCGCGGCGATGCCGATGATGACGAGCACGATCAGCATCTCGATGAGCGTCATGCCGCGCTCACCGGTGCCGGTGCTGGTCTGTCGCATTGGGCTTATCCGCCCTTCGCGTCGAGATCGGCGTCCAGATCCTGACCACCGGGCTTGCCGTCCTTGCCGAGCGATTTGAGCTCGAAGCTGCTGCCGGTCGAGGAATAGACATAGGGGTTGCCCCAGGCATCGACCGGGGTTTCCGAGACGTAGCCGCCATCGGGCCAGGTCGCGGGAACGGGCGGGGTGACTGGCTTTTCGGCCAGCGCCTTCAGCCCCTGTTCGGTGGTGGGGTACTGGCCATTGTCGAGGCGGTAGAGTTTGAGTGCGCTCGACAGGCTGGAGAGATTGGTCTGGGTCGTGGTGACGCGCGCCTGATCGGGTCGGCCGACAACGTTCATCGTGACGAGGCCCGCGACGATCGCGATAATGACGAGAACGACGATCATCTCCAAAAGGGTTAGTCCGGCCTCGCTGTGCGGGACGGCCCGGCGCTTGCCCTTATTTGGGGAGAGTGCCACGGTGTCACGGAACTGTTTTAATATTATGCGCATCGCGGCCCCATGCGTTCCCTTCGTGAAAGCAATGTTACAACCAATGTATCCGACGGAGCACCCATGATCGGTCAATCCCAGACCGGCGCGGACGTCCGCGCCGGTGGCGTTTGGGCGCTGTCCGGCGGGCGGGCGATCATAGCTGAGCCGGATGGTCCTGCAACCGTGCTGGTACCGGGCGAATCGGTATTACTCCTTGGTGTCGACCTGCCGTTGGGCAGTCACGCCAAAAGGCTGGCGGCGTTGCCCTTCGCGGTCGAGGACCGGATCGCCGATCCGATCGAATCGGTTCATCTGGCGCTGGGGAGCGAGATCGCGCCCAAACGCTATCTGGTCGCGGTGGTTCGCCATGCGATCATGCGCGAATGGGTCGAGATCGCCGAGCGTGAGGGGCTGGGCCATGCGGCGCTGGTCCCCGATGCGCTGGCGTTACCGGTTCCGGATGAGGGATGGTCCGCCGAGGCCGGAGACGGGCGCGTGCTGGTGCGGAGCGCCGACGGAACCGGATTTGCGGTGCCCTCGACGCTGGTTGGGCAGGCATGGGAAGCGGCGGGACGGCCGCGCATTTGGAACCATGGGGCGGCGCCGATCGGCGAGTTGCCGCAGGAGCCGCGACC
>DATIGZ010000314.1:0-10032 GCA_035481255.1 Sphingomonas sp.
CTCCCAGCGCGTACGCCAGGCTTATGATGAATGGGCCCGCCGATCACGCCTTGCCGCGCAACTCGCGCTGGCGCCCGCAATCCTGGTCGGCGGCATGCCAGCGGCCATCGGTATAGCGACTGCCGCGATCCTCGTGGCCGAGGCGGGCCGGCGAATGTCCGGCGGGCGAGCCCATTTCCCCAGGACCAGTTCGCTCTGGGCGCCGCTCTGGATCGCCGAGCGCTCACTCACCTCATGGATGGCACTCGCCGAACGGCTCCTCCACGGCGGGGTGCGCTATCGCGGTGGCCGCCTGGCCAGCGCGGCGACGGCCGAGCGTGTCCTTCGAACGCGGTTCGCAGGACTGTCGACCTCGGCACATGAGAGTTGAGCCGCAAGATAGGAAGCGCGGCGGTCACCTCGTTCAATCATGCCTTGGCCGGCCAATCGCCATCTTGCAGGACAGCCAGGCGCTCGAACGCCGCAGCATCGATCAACAGGGTCAGCCGGTCAGAGCTGAAACGGATATCGGCGCGAGGCAGCGCGCGAAGACTCTCGTCGATGCCGCCCACCCCGCCACTCGCAACAACCACATAGCTGATCTCGCCCGAACCACATTCGATCAGTGCCTCGACGCCTCTACCGATTGGCTTGCCGGCCAAGTCAGTCACCGGCATTCCAGCGACCCCGGTGGCGGTCAACAGCGACGGTACCGCTGCGCGTCGGCTAGCCAACTCGGCTGACCTGCCCCCATCATCATAGGTCCGCTGTCGTTCGAGCCAGCGCCAGATTCCGACCAGATTCACCAAGGTGAGAAAGGCATTGGTGGCGACGAGATTGGTTTGCCCACTCGACAGGCCCACCGCGGCCCAGGTGATCGAGCCCATGGCGAATACGACAAAACCCCAACCCGTGATACGCGCGCCAAGGTTGGCAGCAGTCATGATAGCGGCAATCATGGTGGCGATCGGCGCGATCCACCCGGCTGCATCGGCCAGGGTCATACGAGACTATGCCGTTCGGTCACGGCGCCTGTTCCTCCTCATGACCTGACACGCTTGAGCCGGCGGGCATGCGCGTGGCGGTTCTAGGTAGAGGCGCCGGCGCGCACCTTGCCGAGCCGTAAGCCCGCCTTGAAAACTTCCAAACTACATCCGACCGTCCGGGTCGCAACGCCGGAAGCGACCCGTTTCGACCGAAGGAAATGGCGCGCGGCCAAACCATCGGCTAGCCCCGCCCCGGATCAGAAGGGATAGTTGACCCCGTAGTAGCCGTAGACTTCCCGGCCGTAGTCGCGGTCAAAAGCAGGTTCCCTGTCGCCTGCGTAGCGCGGTGCCCTTTCGAGTACGGCCTTGTCGAGATTGATGGCATAGCCGCCTTGGGTGGTATCGTAAGTGAGGACGTCCCAGGGAAGCGGGTAATAGTCGCTGCCCAGTCCGAACAAGCCGCCGAACTGCAGCACGGCATATTCGACCCGGCCCGATTGCTTGTCGACCATGAAATTGTAGATCGATCCCAGCTTCTCGCCTTCCCGATTGTAGACGGCGGTGCCCTCAACCTTGTTCGAGGCGATGAGGCGGCTGGTTTCGTCTGTGGCGATGTCGGTCTGCGTCACGGAATATCTCCTTCGCCGTTATGGTTCGAGCTCAACGCAGGAGGAGCCGGCATCGTTCTCGCTGTCGCGGTGACCGATAGCCGGAGCGCCCTTCAAATCCGACAGAAGGCGAACAAGCGGGGGCGCTCGGTTATCTTGGAACCTTCCCACAAGACGTCAACGCATTCGCAGCGCAGCGAAGCCTTTACGAACACAAGCGCTACCACAGCGCCGCTTGACAGGCACGAGCCATCATGGCTGTGCATAGTGGATGGGGGCCGCGATCCCTCATGAGGCGCCAGCTGAAGTATCGCATCCATCATGATCTCTGGAGGATGCTTCATGTTACGCCTTGCCTATGCCGTCTGTCTGGTTGCTTCCATCGCTTCGCCTGCAACCGCACAGCAGGCTGGGTTCGACGTCTCGGGCTCAACCCGCCTGCGTTACGAAACAATCGAAAATCAGCCTCGGATCGGCTTCAACCGCACCGACACCCTGGTGAATCTGCGCACGACTTTGCTCGCAAGTTATCGCGAGGGCCCACTGACCATCTCCGCCGAGCTATGGGACAGCCGCATATGGAACGCCGATGCCGGCACGCCGGTCACGACCGGCGAGGTCAACGCCGTCGAGCTCGTTCAAGCCTATGCAGCATACCGTACGCAGATCGGCAGAACCCGCGTCACGTTTCAGGCTGGCCGGTCCACCCTCAATATCGGATCGCGGCGCCTGGTGGCTGCTGACGATTATCGCAATACGACCAACGGCTATACCGGGCTGAAGGCCGATATCGCTGCGCCAGGCGGTCTTGCCGGAACGCTCATCTATGTGCTCCCGCAACAGCGCCGGCCTGATGACGCGGCGTCACTGCGCGGTGCGCGTGTCGAATGGGATCATGAAGGGTTCGACCAAGTGCTGTGGGGCGGGACCGTTGCCAAAGCCAGGGCGATCGGTCCGATGACGATCGAGGCGAGCTTCTATCATCTCGGCGAGCGCGACACACCGGGCCGGCAGACGCGCGACCGCTCGCTGAACACCTATGGCGGACGGATCATGCGCGAGCCGGTCAGCGGCAAAACCGATTTCGAGATCGAGGCCTTTCATCAATCGGGCCGGATCAGCGCCTCGACAGCGGCGAACGCGACGCGGTGGCCGGTCAGCGCGAGCTTCATTCATGCCGATTTCGGCTACACGCTGAAGGACGTCTGGAAGACCCGTCTTTCGATCGAATACGACCGTGCCAGCGGCGATCGTGCGAGTGGCCGATATACGCGTTTCGACACGCTGTTCGGGATGCGCCGTGCCGACCTCGCGCCAGCAGGTCTCTATAATGCGGTCGGCCGCGCCAATCTGGTCTCGTTCGGGCCGCGCGTGGAGACCGCCCCGTCGAAGCGGGTCGATCTGACCGCGACGTGGCATGCATTGTGGCTGGCCGAGCCGACCGACAGCTTTTCGACCACCGGCGTGCGGGATGCCTCAGGACGGGCGGGCAGCTTTGCCGGACATCAGATCGATGCCCGGCTGCGCTGGTGGGTGCTGCCTGAACGGGTACGGTTCGAAGCGAACGGCGTGATGCTGGCGAAGGGCCGCTTCTTGCGCGAGGCACCCAATGCCCCCGCCGGCGGAACCACACTCTACACCTCGCTCAATCTTACGGCGACTTTTTGAATCGCGAGCGTCGCATTCGATCGGGATATTTCTCGTTTGTGGATGGAGGCAGCAGCGTATTTTGAGAGGCATCCCGATATTGGAGCCCGAGGCCTCGCTGTGCGAAAGCCCAGGAGGCCTAGAAGGCCGCCGGATCCTTGGGGCGTTCCTTCACAGATAGAGGGTTCTCCCTGGCCCTGCACTCGCGGCGCATCTCGGAGGGAGTCATACCGAATTTCCTGCGGAATGCCTGGTTGAACCAGGCGATGTCGTTGAAGCCGGCCATCAATGCGAGGCTCGCGATCGTTTCATGATCGAGATAGGGCGAGCGTAGCAACGTGCGCACATGGTCCAGGCGCACGCCGCGCAGGAAGTCGGAAAAGCTCGTCCCTTCGTCGTAGAACAATGCCCGGATTGTCGCCGGACTCACGCCATGGCGGCGGGCAACCCAATCGATGTTCATGGAAGGGTCTGTCATATGCGCAACGATATCCGCCTTGACCGCGCGCCGTCGCGCCGCGCGAACACCGCCCTCTCGCGCCGCATGGGCGTCGTCCGGCTTGGCGCCCAGCGCCAGGACGATGAGGTCGACGAGATGCCCCGCAACGATGGCATGCGCATTCGGTTCGAGGTCGCTGCAGGCGGCCAGCGCTGCGGCATAGTCCCCCAATAACCGTGCGCTGCCCGGCGTGGCGAGCGGGCTGCGGAGGCGATCGAGGCCGGTCAAGCGCGGCTCGACCATTGCACGAGGGACGGCGAGGCTGAGGATCGAGCTCGCCTCCTCCACGATCGTCATGCAACGCCGGTTCCGCAACATCATGTTGAATTCGCCGGCGCGGACCCGGCGCGGTTCGCCGCGCGCGTCGATGACACCGCCGCCTGCGCGCGTGAAGGAGACATAGAGCAGCCCATCGTCGTCGGCTGGAGTCATGAGGCTGAGCGGCGAGGACTCGATCTGGGCGAGATGGATGCTGGCCAGCGGCTTCAGGCTGAGCGCTACGCGCAGCGGCATGTCCTGAGCGAAATCGATCTGCCCTCTGACATGCGCGCCAAAGGCGGCCTCCACTGCTTCGCGCCGCATCTCCGTCAGCACATCTTCGCTCGAGAAACGCATGGTGCCGGCCTCCGGTCCTGAAGGATAGCGGTTGGTCGCGCTAGCGCAAAGCCCTGAGCCTCAGCCCAAGACGGGCAACGGTCGCGCCGAGTAGCCTTTGCGCGATCCGCTTCGTCGAAAGGCCCCTCGCATGCCGTCACCGCCGCGCACCCCGTTCCCCGCCATCGCGTTGATCGCGCTGGTCACCCCGTCGATCGCGCAGACGCCGCCGGGACCGGTTGTCCGCTATGAAATGGAGGTCGCCACGACCTCGGGTTTCGGCGCGGCTATGGGCGGCGGCATTGGCGACGCGATGAACATGATGACCGGCGGCGGGAACGGCGGCGCCGATCATTCGATTGCGCTCCGCCTTGCCACGGCACGTCAGGCGCAAGGTGCTCCGCGTGCTGACCATTTCTTCCTCCCCGCCGTCCGGCTCGGGCGCTCGGTGCCATTGACCGGCAGCGGGCGGCCCGGCCCTCAAGAAGCAGCCGTGTCGCTGCTCGGTGACGAACGGCCCAAGGGCCGGATCCTCATATTCTGGGGCTGCGGTGCCAAGGCAGGCCCCGGCCAGCCCTATGTCCTCGACGCCGCCAAATTAATGCCCGAGCAGTTGCCCGCAGCGCTGGGGGGCGCGCGAACCGCGCCGCGCGAAGGGAGCGCCGCGCTCCGCACCCTTATCGGTTGGCCCGCACTCAAGAAGCCCGCATCGGGTTCGTCACTGCTTGGCGCGCATCGTGTCGTCAGCAATGTCGGGCCCGAGATCGCCTTCAATCTTACGCAGGACTATCTGGCAGCGCTGGTTGCCCGGACCGCGACCTTGCCCGACGGGTCGGTATTGCTGCGCTGGAACGCGGTGCCGGGCGCAACCGGCTATGCCGCAACCGCGGTGGGCGGGATGGACAAGATGGAGCGCGGCGGCGACCTCGTCTTCTGGACCAGCGCCGGGACACGCGACGGCGGCAACGACGCGCGCGGCTGGCTCTCACCATCGGTGGTAGCGGGCATGATCGTGCGCAAGGCCGTGATGCCGCCGACCCAGACCAGTTGCCAGATGCCCGCCGAATTCAAGCGCGCGGCGGGCGAGATGATGCTGACCAGCCTCAACGCATTCGGTCCCGAGCTGGACTATGCCTATCCGCCCAAGCCTGCGGGAAACGCCCCCTGGAACCCCGAATGGACGGCAAAGGTCAAGTTCCGGGCCGAGACCAGCCTCATGTCGGGGATGGCGATGGGCGCAGTCGCCGATGACGGATCCGAGGCGCAGTCCGAAGCCGGTTGCAAGCCAAAGAAGAAGAAGGGCGGTCTTGGCGGCATGCTGGGAAGTGCACTGGGCGGCCTCGCCGGCGGCAGCCGCCCTGGCGACGGCTGCTGAGCGATGCGCACCCGCCCGTCCATTGCCCTTCTAGCAGCCTTTACGCTGGTGGCGTGCGGACCGTCGCCCCAGCAGCGGGCCAGCGACCGCGCGGCCGAAGCGCTTCGCGATGCACCGTTGCCCGCCAAGCGTGCCTTGCAGCCGATGCTCGGAACGGTGCTCGCCCAGCTGGCGTCCGAGGCGCCCGCCCTTGAAGCACGCATCGGCGGCATCGACGCGGAAGAGAGGAATCTTCTGGCCGAAGCGATGGCAGCGCTCGACAAGCGTGCGGGCACCGACAGCGCGAGTGCGCGATGGATGGATCTACGCCCGCTGGGTGGTGCGGCACCATCCGGACCGGTAGAACGCTCGATCTGGGATTGGCTGATCCCAGCGGCGCACGCCCAGGCTTCATTCGGCGACGGCGGAGGCTTCGTCACCGGCGCCAACAGCGCGTCCATCCTTGGCGGCAATGCGGGGTCATTGTCGCGCAACGGACCGAGCGGGAGCGAAAGCCGCACCTTCACCGGACGCGGCGGCGAACGCGTGACGCTCGGCGTCGATGTTGCGCGAGACAAGACCGTCACCACCTCGGTCGAAAGCAACGTCAAGATCGCGCAACTGGGAGCCGAGGCGAACGGCACGACCAGTGTTTCCGCGCGCGACCTGTGCCCCGACGCTGAGGGACGCGTCAAATTCACGACGCGCGTGCAAAGGTCGGGCAGCCTTGCCGGCGGAGCATCGGTCCAAGGCAAGATCGAGGTCCGCATCGAGATCGTCGTCAACGAACAGGCGGAGATCGCGAGCAGCCTCATCGATGCCAGCTATGACGTATCGACGACCGGCAGCGGCCAACGGGCTCGCGCGACGGGACAATTCCAGTCCGCAGCCGGCGAGTCGATCGGCGATCGCGCCTATTCGACCGAGAGTCCCACACGATCGGGCGTTGAAGGGCAAATACAGGATGCTGCGATTGCCGAAGCGACGTCGCTCGGTATCGGAGCGATCCAGGGCGCGGAATCGCATTGGCGAACCGGCTATTGCATGAAGATCGACGCGACCTCGCCCGGCACGGTTGCGCCCAATACGGTATCGACGATCGAGGTGAAGACGTTTCTGCGCAGCGAACCCGCGACCGCAATTCGTTCCTCGGTCACCGCGACCTTGTCGGGCGGCGCGTCGATCGAACCCGGCAAGTTTGCCGGGCCAGGCAGCTTCAAGCACATCGCGGTCGGCGAGAAGAACAAAACGATGTCGATCAAGCTGCGCGCGACGTCGCGACGCGGCGCGGACGAGATCACCCTGAAGATCGACACCAACGAGCAGCAATATCTGATCGAAGGCGGCGGCGGGCAATTTCGAGGCACCGGCATCATATGCGACCTGAGCAAGCCCTTCACGGTGCGAGGCAACGCCAATATCGTGGTGAAGTTCGTGCCCGCCAACGCGCGTGGCGGCAGTTACAGCTATACTGGTTCGATGCCGGGTATGGCGCTGTTCGGCAACGGAACCTATGCAGTGCTCGATGACGGAGGGGCCCCTGTGCGTGTTACTGCCAGTGGGCCCGGCACCGCCCAAGGCTTTGGTCGCAAGTTCACGCGATCCGGCAGCGAGGCGTACACGTTGACGCCGGTTAGCGGACGCGACTGCGACTGAAACAAGCTGGGTGGCTCGCAGCCGCGATTTGCCTCTTCAAGGTTCAGCCACGCTCCCCGGCAATATTCGAGCGATGGCCAGCGCGCGGCGGTCACCTGGCATGAGCTCTTCAAAGGCTCGCCGGCCCCATATCAGCACCGCCCCGCGCTCTGCCGCAATGCGCCCTAGTGGGATTGCGGAGCCGCGCACGAGGAACGAATGATGATACGATGCGGATGGTCTCGCCGTCGGAGCGGGGACATGGTGTCGGATTCCTCAATTTGAGCGAGGAGCCGATCCATTGCGTCCCAAGCCATCTCCTGGACAGGCTGCCGTATTGTCGTCAGTTGCGGCCAGGCCGTCCGCGAGATTTCGGAATCGTCGAACCCGGCGATCGAAATATCCCCAGGTACCGACAATCCCGCGTCGCGGGCCGCGGCCATCGCAGCCACCGCCATGTCGTCATTCTGCGCAAGGATCGCTGTGGGCGGGAGCACGTGCCTCAGGAGCCGCGATGCCGCGCTGTAGCCGACGTCATAGGTGAAGTCCCCCGTGACGACCAACTCGTCGTCAATCGACACGCCCGCCTCCGAGAACGCCTGCCGATAGCCTTGCATCCGGGCCGCGCTCGCAGCGTGCGACGGATCGCCCATGACAATCCCGACGCGGCGATGCCCGAGTTGCAGGATATGGGCGGCAATGGCGTATCCTGCAGCGACTTCGTCCATGACCGCCGGGCAACCGGCGCAGGCGGTTGCTTCCGCATGTCGGCAAAGATCCCTTGCAGAGCTGAACGAGAGAAGGATCACCATGGTTGAGGCACGTCACGAACGCGCATTGACGGGCATCGCCTGCGCCGCCCTTGCAGCGCTGACGTGCCTCTGGCTTCTGCCTCCGGCTCAAGCCCGGGACGGCAGGCTGTTCGTCGATCCACGCAGCACGACCATCGATGCGGCCAGCCGGCTGGAAGGAGAAGCGCAGCGCGACGCACAGCTGCTCGCGCGGTTTGCGTCGGCGAACTGGTTTACCGACGGAACGCCGGCCGCCGTTGAGTCAAAGGTACGCGAACTGGTCGACCGCGCCGCGGCCGAGGGAACGGTGCCCGTGCTGGTCGCGTATAATATCCCTTTCCGCGATTGCGCGCTCTATTCGGCGGGTGGAGCGGCAGGTGACGCGGCATATCTCGACTGGATCCGGGGTTTTGCCGCGGGCATCGGCGATCGCGAGGCGATCGTCATCCTCGAGCCCGATGGTCTCGGTGTCATCCCCTGGCATCGGACGCTGTCGGGGGAAATCGAACGCTGCCGGCCTGAGGGTGGTCCCGGCGCCGAGGCATCCACCGCACGGTTCGAACAATTGCGCGGCGCCGTCGATATCCTCTCCTTGCGACCGCGGGTGCGCCTCTATCTCGACGGCACAACCAGTAGCTGGCTTTCGCCGGGCGAGGCAGCGAGCCGGCTTATCAAGGCGAACGTCGAGAAGACCGCGGGCTTCTTCCTCAATGTCTCGAATTACGAAAGCGACGAGCGTCTCGCACACTATGCGCGCTGGGTCAGCGATTGCATCGCGCTGGTGACGCGCGGAAGGCTGAACCCCCTAGAGTGCCCGAGCCAATATGGCCCGGCGCGCTTTGACGATGTCTCCACCTGGCGGAAGACGGACAAGGCCTATGGCCGGCTGTTTGTCGCCGCCAGATTGCAGCGCGACGCCATTGCGCAAAAGCACGCGGTGATCGACACAAGCCGCAACGGACAGGGTTCATGGCGGCCGACTCCGGGCAAATATGCCGATGCCGAGGTCTGGTGCAATCCGCCCGGGCGCGGATTGGGCCGACGCCCGACGCTCGATACCGCCAATCCCTATGTCGACGCCTTTCTATGGATCAAGGTGCCAGGCGAATCCGATGGCCAATGTCATCGCGGGACAAAGGGACCGGGGGACCCTGAACGTGGCGTGGTGGCGCCCGCTGCGGGGGCCTGGTTCTCCCGACAGGCACGCGAGTTGATCGAATTGGCGCAACCGCCGTTACAGCCGGAGTGACTCCGAGACGCTGGCAATGCCGGCGAGCCGGGATAATCTATGTCGCGGCCTAGCGCTGCTTGGGCGGCGGCTCGACAGCGTAAGTGGTACACACGGCATTTGAGAGCCCACGGCACTTGGGAAATATGAGTGAAATGGCTGGCTGAATGTAATTGCGGGCAACTCCAAGCGACCTGCACAAGAGAACCGGATCGCGTCTCGGTTTGCCATTGCACGAATTGCAAACGCAGAACCGGAAGCGCCTTCGCTTGGAATGCGAGCTTCCCGGCCGATGCTGTCCACGTTGCTGGCGATCATCGCAGTTTTTTGCGAGCAACAGACACAGGCAGGACAAACACTTATCATTTCTGTCCGGCTTGCGGTTCAACAGTCTTCTATGAGGTGGAAATGAGGCCGGGCATGATCTCGGTGCCGGCGGGCGCTTTCGCCTCTTCGGACTTCCCGAAGCCAACAGTTCAGGTCTTCGATCATCGGCGCGTCGCGTGGTGCGTTATCGATAACCTCTAGCATTGTGACCGTCCGCTAGCGGCACAACAGCTCAATGACAGAGCATGGAGTTGCCCTTCCGATGCATCCCTACAGCCAGGCTTTCCGGCCCCCCAACCGCGGACTGGAGCATTGGGGCGCTACGTTATCAGAATAATCGCCTGCCTTGGGATCGATTGCTCCCGACGCCCGTTCAGTCGGCGA
>DATIGZ010000315.1:0-9699 GCA_035481255.1 Sphingomonas sp.
TCCTCGAGCCGCGCGACCAGCCGCGCCTTCGCCGCCGCGAGCTCGGCGAGATCCAGCGCGCGCTCCCTGCCGCGCAGGCGCTCCGCTTCCTCATTCATCAGGAGCGTCAGCGAGGTCATGATGTCGATCATCTCATTGGGCATCGCTTTGTCCTCCCTGCATTCTGATAATCTGGGCTTCGACGGCCGATGCGAGGCCAAGGCCGCGGCCCTGCGCGATCCGGCCGCCAATCTGTTCGGCGAGGATGCCGCGAAACATTGCCTCGCCCGAACCTCCCGTGAAATCGCCGTCCATCTCGACCGATTCCATCATGATCTTGGCAACCTGCCCCGCGAAGACGGCTTCGAATTCGCGGGCGACCTTCGCGGCGGCTTCGTTGGCGCGCGGCACTGCCGACGCGACGGGATTGAGCGGGTCCGTCATGTCACTGCACCGCGATCTCGGCCTGCAGCGCACCCGCGCTGCGCAACGCCTGAAGGATGGTAATGAGGTCACGCGGACTGACACCCAGCGCGTTGAGGCCGGAGACTAGCGACTGAAGCGATGCTCCACCGCTCAGCATCGCGAGCGACGCGCCGCCGCCGTCATCCGCCGTGATCTGGGTCCGCGGCAGCGTGACCGTCTCGCCCGCGCGCGCGAAGGCGCCGGGCTGCGAGGCGACCGGAGTTTCGGTGACGCTTATGGTGAGCCCGCCCTGCGCGATCGCGACCGGGCTGATGCGGACATCGGCGCCCATGACTACCGTACCGGCGGCTTCGTTGATGACGATCCGCGCGGGTTGATCGACTTCCACCGGCATGTTCTCGATGCGAGTGATGAGCTCGATCACCGATCCGGTAAACGACTGAGGGGCGCGGATCTCGACGGTTGCCGGGTCCAGCACCTCGGCCGCGCCGGGAATCTGGCGGTTGATGGTGGTGGCGATCCGGTCCGCCGTGGTGAAGTCGGGGTTCTTGAGCGCCAGCTTGAGGGTGGTTGCGGATTTGAGCACGAAGGGGACTTCGCGTTCGATGATGGCCCCGCCGGCGATGCGGGCCGTGGTCGTGACACCGCGGCTGAGGCGCGCGGCGGCGCCCTGAGCCTTGAAGCCGGACACGGCGACCGGACCCTGCGCCACGGCATAAATCTCCCCGTCGAGCGCGCGCAGCGACGACACGAGCAGCGTGCCGCCCTGAAGGCTTGTGGCGTCGCCCAGCGCGGACACCTGCACGTCGATGGTCGACCCGGCGCGGGCGAAGGGCGGCATGGTCGCCGTCACGGATACCGCCGCGACATTCTGGGTCAGCATCTGCGCACCGCGGATATTGACCCCCATGCGTTCCAGCATCGCCTGCAACGTCTCCTCGGTGAACGGGACGTTGCGGATGCGGTCCCCGGTGCCCTGCAGGCCGACCACCAGGCCATAACCGACAAGCTGGTTGGGCCGCACATTCTGGACATCGACAATGTCCTTGATGCGCGGGCTTGGGCCAGCCAGCGCCGGGACCGGCGCCAGCGCCGCCAGCAATGCGGCCAGCGTCAGGATCGGCGATCTCGTGAGGTTCTTCATCTTAGTCCTTATAGGATGGAGGAGAAGGAAAGCGGGCGCGGGGCGCAGCCAAATCGCGCGGCTAGGCGGGTTGATGCTCCTGCCGGGCCAGCCGCATGACGTAACCGATGATCTCGGCGACCGCGGCATAATGTTCGATCGGGATCGGGCGATCGATCTCCACCGCGGCGAAGAGCGCACGAGCGAGCGGCGGCGCCTCGACGATCGGCACATTGGCGCCCTTCGCCACCTCGCGGATACGCAGCGCGACGGCGTCGACACCCTTCGCCACCACCACCGGCGCGGCCATGGCGCCATGATCATATTTAAGCGCGACGGCATAGTGAGTCGGGTTGGTGATGATCACGCTGGCTTCGGGAACGGCGGCCATCATCCGCTGACGCGAGCGCTGCATCTGGAGTTGGCGGATCTTACCCTTGATCTTGGGATCGCCCTCGCTCTGCTTATGCTCGTCCTTCAGCTCCTGAAGGGTCATCCGCATGCGTTTGATGAAGGCGCGGTTCTGGTAGATGAAGTCAGCGATCGCCAGCAGCGCCACCAGCAGGGCGACGGCACGGATCGCCTCGAAAGCCATGCGACCCATCGCCACGCCGACCGCGCCGGGGGTATAGCCGACCAGCTGATCGAGACCGCCGAAGCGCGGCCGCAACACCAGATAGACCACCGTGCTGATGGCGACGACCTTGGCGAGCGTCTTCGCGAACTCGACCAGCGCGCGCACCCCGAACAGGCGCTTCAGTCCCGACATCGGATTGAGCTTCGACCATTTGGGCGCGACGCGGGACCAGCTGAGCGTCGCGCGCCCTTGCAGGAACAGCGTCGCCACCGCGCAGGCGAACAGCACGCCCATGAGCGGCGCGAGGCTAATCGCGACGTCGCCCATGATGCCGGCCGTGAGGTTCCGGGCGCCATCGCTGTCGAGGTGAAAATCATCGGCGCTGCCCCACAGCCGCGTGACCAGCCTGCCGACGCCTGACAGGGCCGACAGACCGACCCAGCCGATGACGACAACCGCGCCGATCATCATCGTTGCGTGGCGCATCTCCGGCGCAAGCGCTACTTCGCCCTTCTTGCGGGCATCCTCCAGCCGCTTTTGCGTCGGCGCGTGGGTGCGCTGGTCCTTGTCAGCATCGGCCATGGCTCAAAAACTCCATCCATTCTGCATGAAGTCCGTCATCGCCGCGGCAAATCCGGTCAGCATGGTGCCCAGCACCAGCGCCAGCAGCGACAGGCCGAGCAGCAGGTTGAGCGGCTGAGTGATGAAGAAGACCTGGATCGTGGGGGCGACGCGAGCGGCAAGACCAAGGCCGAGATTGAAGATCGCGCCATAGATGAGGAACGGCGCGGCAAGGCTGACGCCAAGCCCTGTCGCCTGTCCCAGCACGCGCACCGCGAGCATCGCGAAATCCTGCGCGGGCGGGAGGCCGCCAACCGGCAAGAGAGTATAGCTTTGCGCGATGGAAGCGATCCAGAGATGGTGGACGCCAGCCGCCATGCAAACGATCAGTGCCGCCAAGCCGATGAACCGGGTGAGCAACGGGGACTGGCCACCCATCGACGGATCGACCACCAGCGCTGAGGCGAGGCCGATCTGCATACTGGCGATGGAGCCGGCCATGGCCGCGGCGCTGAAGAGCATCTTCACGATCATGCCCATGGCGATGCCGACGAGCATTTCGGCGATGACGATCATCGGCAACGCCGCCTGCGACCCGGCGACGGGTGCGACTTTGGGGCCGAGCAGGCCATAGAGACCAACGGAGAAGCCAAGCGCCGTCATCAGCCGAATCTGCATCGGCACGGAATCCTCCGAAAAGGCGGGAAGCAGCATCAGCACCGCCCCCACCCGCGCGAAGAGGATAAGGAAGGTCGCCGCGTCGACGGGAAGCGCGTCCATAGGGTCAGCCGTGGACGATGGCGTCGCCGATACGGTCCATGAAGACCGACATCGACTGGCCGATCATCGGCAGGCTGAACAGCAGGACCAGACCCAGCACCACCAGCTTGGGCACGAAGGTCAGCGTCATTTCCTGTACCTGCGTCAACGCCTGCAACAGGCCGATGACGACACCGACGATCAGGGCGGCGATCAGCATCGGCCCGGCGATGGTCAGCACCAGCATCAAGGCGGCGCGCGCGATTTCAATTGCATCGACGGCGTTCATGGCGCGCGCCCTCCCCCTTCCCGACTAGATCTGCATCCGCATGACTTCGGAATAGGCGTTGACCACGCGGTCGCGGACCGCGACGACCGTGTCGAGCGCCATTTCGGCTGCGCCGATCGCGGTGACCACGTCGATCATGTCGCCTTTCCCTGCCACCTGTTTCGCGCTTTCGGCTTCGGCGGCGCGCAGCGACCCGGCAGCATCGCCGACCATGGTTTGGATCATCGATCCGAAGCTGGTGCCGGTGGCTTCATTCGAGGCGGGCGCGACGACGGTTTCACGCGCGACGGGCGCAAGGGTCTTAAGCGAACGGCCATAGGCGGCCGCCGCGTCGAACGTTCCGATTTCCATGATTTTTCCTTTACTTGAGAAGGTCGATGGTCCGCATGGTCATGCCGCGCGCGGATTCGATGGCGTTGAGATTGGCCTCATAGCTACGCTGCGCCGCCTTCATGTCGGCGGTTTCGATGAGGCTGTTCACGTTGGGACGCTGAACATAGCCAGCCGCGTCGGCAGCCGGGTTGCCCGGTTCGTAGACACGCTGAAACTGGCTCTTGTCGCCCTCGATCGACTTGACCGAGACGCGGGTGGCACCGCTCGCGCGATCGACCTCGCTCTTGAAGGTGGCGACACGCCGGCGATAGGGGTCGCCCCCCGGACGGGTTGCGACGGAGTCCGAGTTCGCCAGATTTTCAGCGATCACCCGCATCCGCAACGACTGGGCGCGAAGGCCGGAAGCCGACACCCCGATGGATGAATCCAGGTCCATTTCTATGCTCCTGACTGCGTGAGGCAGACAGGTCTCTTATAGGCAATTTTTGCCGGGCCCCGGCCATGATCCTATAAAATTATTCCTATAACGAACCTGAAAGGAGACCATCATGTCGGTCCTCGAAGGTATTCCCATTGATCTGTCGATCGTGCTCGGTTCCACCGATCTGCCGATCCGCCAGGTGCTGAAGATGAGCCGCGGCGCGATGATCCCGCTCGATTGCGGTCATAACGATCCGACACGCGTCTATGTGAACAACGAACTGGTGGCCGAGGGCAAGATCCTGGTCGACGGCGAGCATATGTCGCTGGAGATCACCCGCGTCATTCAACGCAAGAACTGACCGGCCATGGATATCCTGTCGCTGTTGCGCATGTTCGGCGCGCTGGGCGTGGTGCTGGGCCTTCTTGCGGGCACCCTGTGGGCGGTGCGCCGCTATGAAATCCGCATGCCGCAGAAATGGCTGTCCGGCTTCGCCGCTTCGGGGACGGAGCGCCGCATGGTGCTGGTCGAGCGGCTGGCGCTGGACCCGCGCCGGTCCGTGGCGCTGATCCGCAAGGACGGCCGCGAACACATGCTGCTGATCGCACCCGAGGGACTGCTGATCCTCGACGCCGCCAACGCGCCCAAAGGGAGCAAGACGCATGCGTAAGGCCATGTTGATCAGCGGCGGCATCGCCGCCATGCTGCTGCTCCTGCTCCCCGAACCGGCGCTGGCCCAGAACGCCCTGACCCCGAGCATGCTTCCCGGTGGCGGCGGCGACGGATCGACTTCGGGCCGGGCGATCCAACTCGTCCTGATGCTGACGGTGCTGAGCCTTGCGCCCGGCATCCTGATGACCATCACCTCCTTCACCCGGATCGTCGTCGCGCTCTCGCTGCTGCGCTCGGGGCTCGGCGTGCCGGGCGTACCGCCCAATCCGGTGGTGATCAGCCTCGCGCTGTTCCTGTCCTTCTTCGTCATGGCGCCGACCTTCGATGCCGCGTGGAAGGGCGCGATGGTGCCCTATAATGAAGGACGGATCAGCGAGACACAGGCGCTGGAACGAGCGAGCAAGCCGTTCCACAGCTTCATGCTGAAGCATGTTCGCGACGAGGATGTCGGCCTGTTCGTCCAGCTTTCCGGCAAGCCGGCGCCCAGTCGCGCGGAACTGCCGATGACGACGCTGATGCCGGCGTTCATGATTTCGGAGCTGCGGCGCGCTTTCGAGATCGGCTTCCTGCTGCTGCTGCCCTTCCTCGTCATCGACCTCGCGGTCGCAGCGGTGCTGATGGCCATGGGCATGATGATGCTGCCGCCCGCCACCATATCGCTGCCGATGAAGATCATCTTCTTCGTGCTCGTAGACGGATGGGCGCTGATCGCGGGATCGCTGGTCAAGAGTTTCGGCGCGCCGGGATAGCGCGCCGCACCGACAGTTTCCCAAAGGCCCCGGCGGTGCAACCCGCCGGGCCTCTTCACGCATCGCGGCATCGTTCGGCCAGCCAGATGCCAAGCTCTTCGAACGCCAGCGGCTCGGCAAAGGCGAGTCCCAGCGCCCCGTCGCGCATCCAGCGCACGCTTCCCTGTCGTTCCGGCAGGCCTGGGATGGCGAGGGTCATGAGCTGTCCTTTCTCCGCCTCGAACTCCGCCTCCAGCCGCGCGCCGCCCTGCGAGACATTGACGAGCCGTCCTGACCGGCGGCGGCCGTCGACACCCAGCTCGACGGGGCAATCCGCCACGAAGCGCGGCGCGCGAGCCAGCTCTTCCCCGGCGGTCCGCGCGGTCACCCGGGCTAGCAGCGCACCCACCTCGACCGGCATGTCGAAGGCCACGCCCATGCGGCCCGCGCGTGCCCAGCGCACGCGTCCGGGCAGCCGGTCACCGGCCTTCAGCTCGATCCTCACGACGTCGTCCTTGGCGATCGGGACATGCGCCTCCGCCATCAGACCGCCGCTCGACAGGTTGCGGATTCGGCACAGGGTTTCGCCATGCCTGCTCAGCAGCTTGCCGATCAGGAAAATAGTAGTGACGCGCGGCTCGCGCTGGCCGGCGCTCGGCACGAACGGTTCGGTACCCGCCGGCGCGTTTCGCGATGGTTCCGCCAAAGGCAAGGCCACCTCCCTCAAACCGGCGAAGCGTGGGTGACGACCGCGCGGCGCACCATGTCGGGTCCGTAGGTCTCGCGGGCAGCGTCCATGACGACACGCCGGAACGCCTCAAGTCCGGGGATCAGGCCGTCGCGGCCACTCGCCATGGGCGTGCGATAGGTGCGCAGATTGACCGCGTTGAGCAGCACCGGCAGCTTCGCCTTCACCGCCTCGCCCTCGCCCTGAGGCACCTCGAGCTGCACCTCGAACGAGACGTAGCCGGAGAGGCGACCATCCGGAAACACGAGCGGCGCCATCATCGTGCCGGTCGGGACGAATTCCGTCCCGACCACATGGCCGCCATTGTTCCGCAGCATACCGACGCCCCAGGCGCTTCCGCCGCCGACGCCGACGCCCAGGATCAGGGCCAGCACGACACCCAGCAATTTCTTCATGTCCCCGGCTCCCGATCAGAATTTGAAGCTGGCGTCGCGCGGCAGGGCCGAAGGTTCGGCCAGCACGACAAGAGTGATACGGCGGTTCTCCGGAAGGTCCGGGCGGTCGGGATAGACCGGCTCGGTTCCGGCCTTGGCCACCACTTCGCCGAAACGGTCAGGGGTCAGGCCGGCCGCGACCATGGCGGATCGCGCCGCGAGCGCACGCTGGGCCGAGAGCAGCCAGTTGGCATCGCTCTGCCCGCCCGTGCTGTCGGTATGCCCCTCGATCGCCACCTGAGCCCTCGTCCCGGCCAGCTTGCGCGCGACTTTCGCCAGCATGTCGCGCGCGAAGTCGTTGAGCTGGGCGGTGCCGCCCCGGAACATCGGGCGTTGCGCGCTGTCCACGAGATGGATGCGCAACCCTTCGCGGCTGCGCTCGATCTTGAGGTTTCGCTTGCCGTCAGCCGGCGTGGTCGACGGGTCGATCGACAGGCGCATCTCCTCCGCCAGCACCCGCAGGGCCGCTTCGGGCACCTGCGCGGTTCCGCCGCGCGCCGCGCCCTTGACCCCGGCCTCGGCGGAAGGTTGACCGACCGGATCCCTGTCGGCCGCTTGCGCATGCCGCGCATGGCCGCCGAGCCCCGGCTGCGCGCCCGGCAATTGCGTCATGGTCGAGGCCGGCGAGTCCTTGGACGCGACGGGCGTGAAATAGTCGGCAAGGCCCTTCAGCTGCGCCTTGTTCGGGTTCGCCAGCAACCAGAGCAGCATGAAGAAGGCCATCATCGCCGTGACGAAGTCGGCATAGGCGACCTTCCACGCGCCGCCATGCGGGGCGGCGTGGCGCTTCTTCCTGACCTTGCGGATGATGATGGCCGGCTCGTCGCCGCCAGTGTTCGTAGCCATAGCTCCCCCATTTAGCCCAGTGCCGCGCGCAGCCGCTGCTGGATGGCGGTCAGCCGGACGCCATCGACCGCCTCGGCGGGGCGCTGCCCGCCGGCGATGCGCTCGAGCAGCGTCGCGTTCTCATCGACATGCTGGGCGATCAAATCGAAGGCCTGAAGCTGATCGATATAGTCCCGGACGAAGCGCTCGTCCGCGACGAGCACCGCCGCCAGATCCTCCAGCAGCCCGCGCGCCACGCGCATTTCCTGCGCGACGGCGGCACACAGCGCGGCATGGGGTCCGTCTCCGTTGCTCATCAGAATGCCCCCTGCTTCCATTGCGATACTCATCAGAAAAGCTCGACATCACCCGCCGCGGCCAGTGCCGGGACGGGTCTGGTCAGGCGGGAGGGCACAGGCGGTATTTCAGCTACCTGCGTCGCACGCACCCGCCCCTCGAAAGGCATGAATTCGACCTTGCGCGCCCGGACCCCGCCCAGTTCGCAACGGTCGACGGCGATTCCTTCCGTCTGCATGAAGTTGCGGGCAAAGGCGGCATTGCTGCTGCCGATGCCGCCAAGCCCCGCCACGATATTGGCGCCGCCGTAGAGATGGCCGCGCAACCGCGAACGTTGCGCGCCGCGCTGCATCATCGCGTTGATCAGCAGCTCCATCGCATGGACGCCGTAACGCTGCATGTCCGTCGGGCCGACCGAGGCGTCCGCGCCCGGCTCACCCAGCAGGAAATGGTTCATGCCGCCCACCCGCGCGACCGGATCGCGCAGGCAGGCCGCCACGCAGGAGCCGAGCAGCGTCGCGATGACGAACCCCGATTCCGACGCAACGTGATATTCACCCTGAACGATGGACAGGCGGGACATGGAGATCAGACCAGCTCGCCGAAGACGCGCTCGATCTTTTCCTTGAGCGCGGCGGGGGCGAAGGGCTTCACGACATAGTTGTTGACGCCCAGCGCCGCCGCCTTCTGCACGACTTCCTTGTCGGCGGAGCCGGTCAGCATGATGAACACGGTCTTGCCGAGGACCGGATCGGAACGGACCGCTTCCAGAAACTGCAGGCCGTCCATGTCGGGCATGTTGTAGTCCGAGATGATCAGGTGAACGCGGTCGGCCTTGATCGCGGCAAGCGCCTCAACCGGCCCCGCTTTGTCCCGGATATCCTTGAACCCCAGATCCTGAAGCGTGCGACGGATCATCGCGCGCATGCTCGTCTGGTCATCGACCACCATTACCTTGATTGCGGACGCTGCCGGCATGACCCATTCCCTTAGATTAGAGCCGGCACAGGCCGAGGATCGCCTCGGGCATGGCCGACAAAGTAACTTCCGTTTCCACCGCGCCAGCTTCCTGCGCGGCGCGGGGCATTCCGTAGACGACGCAGCTCTCACGGCTCTGGCCGAGCGTTCGTGCGCCGGCATCGCGCATCGCCAGAAGACCCGCCGCGCCGTCATTCCCCATGCCGGTCAGGATCACCCCGACCCCGCGCGAGCCCAGCGGCGCGACCGAATGGAACAGCACGTCCACCGAAGGACGATGCCCCGTCACCGGATCGCCCGGCAGCAGGCGAATCCGGCCGCTGCTGCCGCCGACCAGCTCCATGTGTCGTTCTCCGCCCGGCGCGATGTAGACGGTACCGCGCTGCAGGGTCATGCCGTGCTCGGCCTCCACCACCTTGACGCGACTGTCGCGGTCCATGCGGACCGCGAACCCGTTGGTGAAGGCGGCGGGCATATGCTGAACGACCAGCACCGGCGGACAATCGGGTGGGAGCGCCGCGACCAGCGAGAACAGCGCTTCCACCCCGC
>DATIGZ010000316.1:0-1821 GCA_035481255.1 Sphingomonas sp.
ACATGCGGTTGTAGTGAAGGATATCGGCCATCGCGACCGCGTCGGCACCATGTTCGACCGCGTCGACCATATGCGCGGTCGAGCCCATGCCGCCCGAGGCGATGACGGGGATCGGCACAACCTTGGTCACTGCATCGATCAGCGCGGTGTCGAATCCCTTGCGGGTGCCCTCCTGATCGACCGAGGTCAGCAGGATTTCGCCCGCTCCCAGTTCATAGCCGCGGCGGCACCATTCGACGACGTCGACCCCGGTGGACTCGCGGCCATTGTCGGTAAAGGCTTCCCATTTGCCCGCGCCGCTGCGCTTGGCCTCGATCCCAAGCACCATGCACTGCGAGCCGAAGCGCTGGGCGATCTCGGTCACCAGCTCGGGGCGGCGGATCGCGGCGGTGTTGATCGCGACCTTGTCCGCGCCCGCGCGCAGCATCGCGCGCACGTCGTCGATCGAGCGCAGTCCGCCGCCGACGGTCAGCGGCACGAACACGTCGCGCGCGGCCCGGGCGACGATGTCGCCCAGGCTGTTGCGGCCATAAAGGCTCGCGACGATGTCGATATAGATCAGCTCGTCCGCGCCCTGCTCATAATAGCTGCGGGCATATTCCTGCGGATCGCCGATGACGCGCAGCCCTTCGAGATGGATCCCCTTGATGAGGTTGGGACCCTTGACGTCGAGCCGCGCGATCAGCCGCGTATTTCTCATGCGCGCTGGTCCGTCCGTTCCCACGGGGTGTGACGCAGCTTCCACTCGCCGTCGACGACCTTCCACAGGTGCGGCGAGCGGAAGCGGTCGACGGTCTCGAACAGCTCCTCGCGCGTCATGCCGACATATTCCAGGAACTCGGCCTCGTAGCGGGCGGGATATTCGCCCTCATAACGCTCCATGAGCGCCAGGCCTTCTTCCTTGGTGATGTGGTGGTTGCGGATTTCCTGAGCGGAATCCATCATCGTGCGGCCGACGCCGAACTTGATCCAGCGGGTGTAGTAGAAGAACCCGTCGACCTTGTCGTCGAGGCTATTGTACTTCGAATAGGTGCCCTCGGTGCGGACCGGGTTGGCTTCGAAGCCGGTATGCTCGACCGCGTAGTAATAGGCCTCCTGCGGTACCCAGCGGACGTAGTAGCCGAGGTACTTCCAGTCGATGCCCTTCTCGATCAGGACCTCGTTCTCCATCGGCAGATAGCTCTTGAGGTCGGCCAGCGGCACGCCCTCGTCGACATATTCGCCGATCGGCTTGCCGCCGAGCAGCATGTCGCGCACTTCGCGGCCGCGATAGTAATCGAGCTGGAAGCCCTCGCTCTCCGCGTCCTTGCCGGCGGCGTAGCTCGACGTCTTGTGGCTGATCTGCTCGCCATATTCGCCCGGCATCTCGCCATAGAAGATCAGCGGGATGTTGAGCTTGGCCGCCATCTTGGCGACGAAGGTCTTCTGGCCGAGGATGAACGGCTGGAACGGGTGGAGCAGGTTGATCGTCGCGTTGCGGGTGAGCAGGCGGTGGATCTTGCCGTTGGGCGTGAACAGGTAATTGTCGAAGCCGCCGACGTGCAGCCAGCGTTGGAAATTCTGCCAGCCGATATCGGTATAGAGGTGCGGCGACCAGGTGACGGTCAGCGGGTTCATGCCGTATTTGTACTTGAGCAGATGCGACTGCATCGCGCTGTCCTTGCCGCCGCTGCCGCCGACGATGCAGTCATAGCTGCCGTCGTCCTTGCGATAGCGGTTGCACAGCTCGATCAGCTCGCGCTCGCGCTCGTCCCAGTTGATCTCGGCCTCGTTCGCCTTGAGCTCGTTGAAGCGGCAGGCGTGGCACACGCCCTCGTCGTC
>DATIGZ010000317.1:0-9794 GCA_035481255.1 Sphingomonas sp.
GTCTCCGGCCGCTCATAGTTCGGCCCCACCGCGCAGCCCGCCAGCAACGAGCCGGCGAGCAACGGAGCAATCAGACTGAGGCGCTTCATTCTGCGGGCTCCGCTACGGGGTCTTTGGGATCGTGAGGGGTCTTGTGACGCAGCTTCGCGGTGGTGGCGCTCGCCCAGTCACCGAACTTGCGGCTGATGACGTAGAAGGCCGGGGTGAAGATCAGGCCAAAGATCGTCACGCCGATCATGCCGAAGAACACCGCGACGCCCAGCGCCTGACGAAGCTCGGCCGCCGCGCCGCTCGCGATCACCAGCGGCAGCACGCCGAGGATGAACGCGATCGACGTCATGATGATCGGCCGCATGCGCTGGTGCGCCGCGTGCTTGGCGGCCTCCCACATGTCCATGCCCTCTTCCTCATTCTGACGCGCGAACTCGACGATCAGGATCGCGTTCTTCGCCGCCAGACCGATCAGCACGATCAGGCCGATTTGCGTGAGGATGTTGTTGTCCATCCCCATCACGTTGACCCCCAGGATCGCGGCCAGCAGACACATCGGCACGATCAGGATCACCGCCAGCGGCAGCACCAGGCTCTCATAGAGCGCGGCGAGCAGCAGGAAGACGAACACCACGGCGAGGCCGAAGGCGAGCACGCCGGTGTTACCCGCCTGCCGCTGTTCGAACGCCAGCTCGGTCCATTCGAAGCCCATGCCGCGCGGCAAGGTCTTCGCGGCGAGCGCCTCCATCGAATCCAGCGTCTGGCCGGTCGAATAGCCGGGTTTGGTGTCGCCGATCAGCTCGGCCGCCGGATAGAGGTTGTATCGCACCACGCGATACGGACCGCTGTCGTTCTTGAGCGTCATCACCGAGCTCATCGGCACCATCTCGCCGCCCGCCGAACGCGTCTTCAGCATCTGGATGTCCGACGGATCGTCGCGATAGGGCGCGTCCGCCTGTGCCGTCACACGGAAGGTGCGGCCCAGATAGTTGAAGTCGTTGACATAGGCCGAACCGAGGTACGAGCCGAGCGTCGAGAAGATGTTCTGCACCGGCACGCCCATCCGTTCCGCGCGCTCGCGGTCGACATCGGCGGTCAGGCGCGGCGTTCCGGTGTTGAACTGGGTGAAGGCACCGGTGACGCTCTCCTGCTGGTGCGCGCCCATCATCATGCCCATCGCCGCGCCGGCCAGCGCCTGATAGCCCTGCCCGCTGCGATCCTGGATCATCATCTTGAACCCGCCGCCATTGCCGATGCCCGGCACCGGCGGCGGCGGCACGATGAACAGCGTCCCGCCCTTGATCCCGGCGAACGCGCCATAGAGCGCGCCCTGGATTTGCTCTTGCGTCTCCTTGCGGTCGGCATGCGGCTTGAAGCCGAGGAAGATCACGCCCGCGTTCGGCGCGGTCGAGAAGCTCGCCCCGTCAAGGCCGGCAAAGCCCACCGAGTAGAGCATCCCCGGCACCTTGTTGGCGGCGGCGATCGCTTCGCGCACGACGGCGTCGGTGCGCTGAAGCGACGAACCCGGCGGCAGCGAGACGACGCCGATCAGATAGCCCTGATCCTGCGCGGGAATGAATCCCGACGGCGTCGACGTGAAGCGCCAGCCGGCGACGAGGATCAGCGCGACATAGACCACACCGACGACCATCAGCATCCGCACCAGCTTGGCGGTCAGCTGACCGTATTTCTCCGACAGCCAGTTGAAGCCGTCGTTGAACTTGCGGCCGAACCGCGCGGGCAACCCGCGCCAGCCCTGCGGCGGTGCCGTGTCGTGGCCCTTGTGCTTGAGCACCAGCGCGCACAGCGCGGGCGACAGCGTCAGCGACACAAAGGCCGAGATGATCGTCGCCGAGGCGATGGTGATCGCGAACTGCTGGTAGAAGGCGCCCGAAATGCCCGGGATGAACATGGTCGGGATGAACACGCCGACCAGCACGAGGCTGATGGCGATGATCGCGCCGGACACCTCGTCCATCGTCTTGTGCGCGGCTTCGCGGGGACTGATCCCCTCCTCTTCCATCAATCGTTCGACATTCTCGACCACGACGATCGCGTCGTCGACGACGATGCCGATGGCGAGGACGAGACCGAACAGCGACAGTGTGTTGAGCGAATAGCCAAAGGCGAGCAGCACCGCGAACGCGCCGACCAGCGACACCGGGATCGCGATGATCGGGATGATCGCCGCGCGCCAGCTCTGCAGGAACAGGATGACCACCAGCACCACCAGCACCAGCGCCTCGATCAGCGTGTGCTCCACCGCGGTGATCGACTCGTCGATATACTCGGTCGGGTTGTAGTCGATCGAGTATTTCATCCCCTGCGGGAAGTCCTTGGCGAGCGTGTCGAGCTCGGCCTTCACCGCGTCGGCGGTCGCCAGCGCGTTCGAACCGGGCAACTGGAACACGCCCACGCCGACCGCGCGCTTGTCGTTCAGATAGCCGTTGAAGCTATAGTCCTGCGCACCCAGTTCGATCCGCGCGACATCGCGCAGATGAGTCAGCTTGCCCTCGGCGTCACGCTTGATGACGACGCCGCCGAACTCCTCGGGCGTGGTCAGGCGGCCCTTGGCCTGCACGCCCAGCTCGAAGGCGGGGCTGGCCTTGCCATAGGGCGGCTGACCGACCGATCCGGCCGCCACCTGAACATTCTGTCCACGCACCGCGTTGACCACTTCGTCCACGGTCATGTCGCGCGCGGCGGCAAGGCCGGGATCGATCCACAGGCGCATATTGTAGTCGCGCCCGCCGAACGCCAGCGCCTGACCCACGCCCGGAATACGCGCGATACGGTCCTGCACCTGCAGGGTCACGTAGTTCGAGATATACTGGATATCGAGGCTGTTGTCGGGCGAGGTGAAGAACACGACCATCAGGAAGTCGGGCGAGTTCTTGTTCACCGTGATGCCGAGACGGCGCACGTCCTCGGGCAGGCGCGGTTCGGCCTGCTGCACGCGGTTCTGCACCAGCACCTGCGCCTGATCGACGTTGGTGCCCTGCTTGAACGCGATGGTGATCTGCGTCTGGCCGTTACCCGTCGACGACGACGTCATGTACATCATGTTGTCGACGCCGTTGATCGCCTGCTCGATCGGCGCGGCAACGGTCTCCGCCAGCGTCTCCGCGCTCGCGCCCGGATAGTTGGCGGTCACCACCACCGTCGGCGGGGCGATGTTCGGATATTGCGCGATCGGCAGCGACGGATAGGCGATCGCACCGATGATCACGATCAGGATCGAGAGCACCGCCGCAAAGATCGGCCGCTCGATGAAGAAATGCGGGAATTTCATCGTTTCGGTCCTTTAGCGGACGGTGGCTTGGCCGGACTCCGGCTCGGCGGTCGGGGCGGTCGGCGCGGCCTGCTTGGTCGCATCCGGCTTGATGACGCCCTTCTTCGGCGTGACCGGCGCGCCGGGCTGGAGCATGCCCATGCCGGCGATGATCACCCGGTCGGTCGGGGCGAGACCGTCGCGGACGATGCGCAGCCCTTCGACCTTCGCGCCGATCTCCACCGGACGCGGAGTCGCCTTGTTGTCCTTGCTCACCACGTAAACAAGACGGCGGGTCTGGTCGGTGACGATCGCCTCATCCGGGACCAGCATCGCGCGATAGCTGCCCGAACCGAGCAGGCGCGCGCGGCCGAACATGCCCGGCGTCAGGAAGCGCGTCGGATTGGGCACCTCGGCATAGGCGCGGATCGTGCCCGAATTGGGATCGACCGCGCTGTCGAGGAACTGCATCCGGCCGTTCCAGCGATACTCGCTCTCGTCGGCGAGCTGGATCTGCACCGGGTTGGCGGTGTTGCGCGAAGAACCGCGCTCGCCGCGCTGATCCTGACGAAGATTCTTGAGGTAGAAACTCTCGGCGCCCTCGAACTCGAAGCGGATCGGATCGATCGAGACGATGCGGGTCAGCACCGTCTGGCCGTCGGCGACCGAGTCGCCGATGCTGACCTTGCGGTCCGACATGCGGCCGCTGAACGGCGCGCGGACGGTGGTGAAGCCCAGGTTGAGCTGCGCGGCGTTCGCCGACGCGCGACCCGCCGCCAGATCGGCGGCGGCGGCGCGTTCGGCCGCGACATTGGTCTCGAGTTCTTCCTTGCTCACCGCCTGCGCGCTGGCGAGCGCGCGGCTGCGCGCGGTCACCTGACGGGCGTTGGTCAGCGCGGCCTGAGCGCGGGCGATCTGCGCCTGCGCCTGGGCGAGCTGCGCGCGATACGGACGCGGGTCGATCGTGAAGAGCGGCTGGCCCTGCGCCACATCCTGCCCGTCACGGAAGTGAACTGCGGTGATGACACCGTTGACGCGCGCGCGGATCTCGACGTCCTGCGGGGCGACAAAGCGGCCGGTATAGTCGTCCCAGTCGACGACCTCACGCTGCAAGGGGGTTGCGACCGTCACTTCCGCCGGGGGCGGGGCAGCCGGCGGCTCTGCGCCTCCGCAAGCCGAAAGCACAGTGAGAGCCAGGATGGCGATTGCAGACCGCATTGTTCTTTTTCCCCTTTGCTGCGTCGCGGCAATTGGGGGGACGAAGCGGAGGTTTCAACCCCGCAACGGATAATTTCTGAAATTTTCCGTTCAGTAATTCGGGTATGGTGTCAGGCTGCTGCCACAACGCTGGGCATAAGTGCCGCTGAGTACTCGCTTTCCGCCAGCTGGATGAGGTTGCGGTCGTCGTGATTCCACGGATGAAATCCGGGTAGGAAATAGCTCAGCCAGGCCGGAATCATGCGCCGCACGATACCGGGGGAGAGCAGCAAATACTTGGCGACTCGCGCCTTGGCGCGCCAGCCGGTGACGCCGTCCTGCGCCATCAGGTCCAGCGTTCCTTCGATCCGGTGGGTCCAGAAGGTGACGCTGACCAACAGCATCGTCAGCGACTTGATCTTCCAGCGCCGGTACCGGCTCAGGTCACGGGTCGCGTGCAGGAACGTGTCGTAGGCGACGCCTTTATGCTCGATCTCTTCCAGCGCGTGCCAGCGCCACAGTTCGCGGCTCTCGGCGTCGGCGCCGTTGAGGTGCCGCGGATTGCGGATCAGCTCGGCCGCGAGGATCGCGGTGTAATGCTCCAGCGCCATCGTCGCGGCGAGCTGGACGATCGCGGGCCGCGCGCGCGCGATCTCCAGCACCTGATCGATCCGCGCCTCCAGCCGGCGGATGTCATAGCCATGGTCCAGCACGCGCTTGTTGAACGCGACATGCTCGCGGCTGTGCACGACCTCCTGAATGGTGAACGCCTTGATCTCTCGCGCGAGCTTATCGTCCACGCCCGCGCGGAACGCCTTCACGCTCTCGATGAAGAATGCCTCGCCCTTGGGGAAGGTCACCGACAGCGCATTATAGAATGCCGTCCCCACCGGATCGCCGCCCAGCCACAGCCGGTCCTGACCCTGCCCGCGCCCGAACCGCCGGTCGCGCGGATTGATCGTCAGATCGGCGGGAGTCTTTGCGTTCGCCACCATTTTCCTCCAAGGCAATTGCGAACGAAACTATTTCTTACTTACATTCATGTCAATAATGCCACTCCCTGAACGCAAACGCCTCACCCCGGAGGAATCACGCGATGCCGCGCTCGAAGCCGCGCGCGCGATCCTGATCGAGGCGGGGCCGCAAGCGGTGACGCTGAAAGCGGTCGCCGCGCGCATCGGCCGCACCCACGCCAATCTGCTCCATCACTTCGGGTCCGCCGCGGGTCTCCAGCGCGCGCTCGCCCGCAGCCTCGCCGAAACGGTCTGCAACCGCATCGCCACGCTGATTCAAGAAGCGCGCGCCGATGAAAGCGAGCGTACCGAGGACAAGCCGCGTCAGGTTGTCGATCTCGCCTTCGACGCCTTCGACAAGAGCGGCGCGGGTGCGCTGGCGAGCTGGATGATTCTGTCGGGCAACGAGGACGCGCTCGACCCGATCCTCGACACCATCCATCAGCTCGTCGACCAGATCGCCGAGGTGGAGGGCGAGGAAAACAGCATGTCGCTGCGTGAGGATACGCTGAGCCTCGTGCTGATGGCGATGGGAGACGCCCTGCTCGGCGAGCAGCTCGCCAAGTCGCTCGACCTGCCGCGCGGCGCGGCGCGCGAGATCGCGTTGCGCCAGCTCACCGCGTCGCCGCGTTTCCAGAAGATGTGGGGCTGAGCATGTTGCTCGCCGTGATCGCCGCCGCCCTGCCCGCCGTCGCGCCCGTATCAGCGCCCTGCGTCCCCGGCGTCTACGCCGGTCCGCAGGGCCGCTACCGGGTCGTGCTGGAGCGGACCGATACGGCGCAGACCGGTGCCTGGCGCTGGGCCGCCGAGGACGGCCGCTTCGGCCTTTCAAACGACGGCAGCGTCATCTGCCGCGGTGACGCACTCGACGTGAAGGACGGCGCCGCCGTCGTGCGCTATTCCAAGGTCGCGCTCCGCCTCACGCCGACCCGGTTCCGGAGCGGCGATCTGACGCTCAACGGCCTGTTGATCGAACCGCCCGCCGCTCAGGGGAAGAAGCCGCCGCTGGTCGTCGCCGTCCACGGCTCGGAGCGCACCCCCGCGGTCAAATACGCCACCTACCCATGGATGCTCGCCGCGCAGGGCATTTCCGCCTTCGTCTACGACAAGCGCGGCACCGGCGAGTCGCAGGGCACCTACAACCAGAATTTTCACGCGCTCGCGGGCGATGCCGCCGCCGCGTCGAAGGAAGCCAGGCGCCTCGCAGCGGGCCGCTATTCGCGCTTCGGACTGCTCGGCGGCAGTCAGGGCGGCTGGGTCGCCCCGCGCGCGGCCAATGACGCGGGCGCGGATTTCGTCGCGGTCGGCTTCGGCCTGCTGATCGACCCGCTCGAGGAAGATGCCTCGCAGGTCGCCGCCGAACTCACCGAGGCCGGCTATGGCGCCGACGTGCTCAAGCAGGCGCGCGAGGTCACCGACGCAACCGGCAACCTCATGGCCGAGCATTTCAAGCAGGGCTATGAGCCTCTCGCTGCGGTGAAGGCGCGTTACGGCGCCCTCCCCTGGTTCGCCAAGATCAGGGGCGAGTTCACCGGCGACGTGCTCGCGCTCGACGAGGCAACGCTGCGCCGGGAAGGCGCCGCCAAGTTCGATAATCTCGAACTCGACTGGCGCTATGATGCGATGGGCTGGCTGCGCAAGGTCAAGGTTCCCCAGCTCTGGGTGATCGCCGCCGAGGATCGCGAGGCGCCGCCCCAAACCACGATCGACCGCCTCCAGACGCTGCGCCGCGAGGGGCAGGACATCGCCATCGTCCGCTTCCCCGGCACCGATCACGGCATGGGCGAGTTCACACAGGACGCCGCCGGCGAGCGTACCACCACCCGCATCACCGACGGCTATTACCGCCTGCTCGGCGACTGGATCAAAGGCACGACCCGCCCGCCCTATGGCCGCGGCGAATTTTTGACTAAGTAGAACGACACCGGACCGCCCCCACCCGGCCACCCGACGCCAGTATCCTATGGGTGGCCGGGTGGGGGCCGGTGCCGCAACCCAATTCAGGTAACCCATGCACTTTCTCGACCAGGCAAAGATCTACGTGAAATCCGGCTGGGGCGGCGGCGGCGCCGTCGGCTTCCGGCGTGAGAAATATATCGAATATGGCGGCCCCGACGGCGGCGACGGCGGCAAGGGCGGCGACATCATCTTCGAAGCCGTGCCCGGCCTCAACACGCTGATCGACTTCCGCTACACCCAGCATTTCCGGGCGCAGCGCGGCCATGGCGGCTCGGGCAGCAACAAGACCGGCGCGGGCGGCGACGATCTGGTGATCAAGCTGCCGGTCGGCACGCAGATCCTCGCCGACGACGACGAGCGCACCCTGCTCGCGGATCTCACACAGGCGGGCCAGCGTATTGTCTTCCTGAAGGGCGGTGACGGCGGCCGCGGCAACGCGAGCTACAAGACCAGCACCAACCGCACCCCGCGTCAGCACGGCACCGGCTGGCCCGGTGAGGAAATGTATGTCTGGCTCCGCCTCAAGCTGCTGGCGGACGCGGGCCTCGTCGGCCTGCCCAATGCCGGCAAGTCGACCTTCATCAACGCCGTGACCAACGCGCAGGCCAAGGTCGGCGCCTATGCCTTCACCACCACCCGCCCCCAGCTCGGCGTGGTTCGCCACAAGCAGAATGAATTCGTCATCGCCGACATTCCGGGCCTGATCGAGGGCGCTGCGGAAGGCGCGGGAATCGGCGACCGCTTCCTCGGCCATATCGAACGGTGCAAGGTCCTGCTTCATCTCGTCGATGCCAATGACGAGGACGTCGCCACCAGCTATCGCATCGTCCGCGACGAGCTCGAAGCCTATGGCGCGGGCCTGCTCGACAAGAAGATCATCATCGCGCTCAACAAGATCGACACGCTCGACGATGAGCTGATCGCCGCGCTCTCGGCCGAGCTGGAGGAAGCCAGCGGCGCTGAGGTGATCCCCATCAGCGGCGCCAGCGGCGTCGGGGTCGACTGGGTGCTCGACAAGCTGCTCGAAGCGATCGGCCCGGATCATGCCCGCGTCGCCGACGACGACGAGGGCGAAGAGCCGGTGGAGTGGTCGCCAATCTGAGTGAACTGGTGTAAGCCCTTGGGGTTTCCTCGAAAACTCAGGGATTTGCCCGATGCTCCTCAGACATGTCGTCCCGGTTCTCCTTGCCGCGACCGTCTTTGCCGTTCCGGCCCATGCGCAGGAGGAAGCGCGGCGCGAGCCGTTCCGCACCCGGGTCACGCTCGGGCCGCAGCTCGTCCCCGGTCACCCCGGCTCCGACGAGCTCTCACTGCGCCCCTTCGTCGATGTCGCCCGCGCGCGCGGCGACAATGAATTCGAGTTCGAGGCCCCCGACGAAAGCTTCGGCTTTCCTGTCCTGCGCGCCTCGGGCTTCGCGATCGGCCCGGCGATCGGTTTCGAGGGCAAGCGCGACGCCGACGCTGTCGGCGCGCCCATCCACAAGGTCGGCTTCTCGGTCGAGGCCGGGGCCTTCGTCCAGACCTGGATCGGCGATGCGCTGCGTGTGCGGGTGGAGGGGCGCAAGGGCGTGACCGGCCATCGCGGCTGGACCGGCGTGGTCAGCGCCGATTATGTCGCGCGCGAGGGCGATGACTGGCTGTTCTCGATCGGTCCGCGCATCACGCTCTCCGACACCAAATACCATCGCGCTTATTTCGGCATCACGCCCGCGGATGCCGCTGCTTCGGGCCTGCCGGTCCATGATCCCAAGGGCGGCATACAGGCGGCCGGCGTCACCGCGGGCTATCTGCGTCAGCTTTCGCGCCGCTGGGGCGTCGCCACCTATGCGCGTTACGATCGCCTCACCGGCGACGCCGCGGACTCGCCCGTCGCCCGCTCGCTCGGGTCGCGCGACCAGTTCTCCGGCGGCATCGCGCTCAGCTACACTTTCGGAACGGCTAGATAACATCGTTGGCGCGGACCGCTTGGCCCGCTAACGCCGCGTGATGCACCTGTTTCCGCCCGCTGCCTGTCCACGTCTCGTCGTCAAGATCGGCTCGGCATTGCTTGTCGATCCTGAGGGCGCGATCCGCCGCGACTGGCTGGAGGGCATCGCCGCGGATATCGCCGCACGCGTGCGGGCGGGTCAGCAGGTCGCGGTGGTCTCTTCGGGCGCGATCGCGCTGGGCGCGCGGCGGCTGAAGCTCGCCAAGGGCGGCCGCGCGTCTCTTGAGGATGCGCAGGCGGCCGCCGCCACCGGCCAGATCGCGCTCAGCCAGGTCTGGGCCGAAGTGCTGGCTGCCAACGGCCTCACCGCCGCACAGATGCTCGTCACGCTCGACGATCTCGAGGATCGCCGCCGCTATCTCAACGCCGCCGCGAC
>DATIGZ010000318.1:0-3437 GCA_035481255.1 Sphingomonas sp.
CACCTGCACCACGTTGAGGCGATAATAGAGGTCCTCGCGGAACCGGCCTTCCTCGACCTCGGTCAGCAGCGTCTTGTTGGTTGCCGCGATCACGCGCACATCGACCTCGCTGACATGCCGCGCGCCGATCGGATGCACCTCGCCCGATTGCAGCACGCGCAGCAGCTTGACCTGCGCCTCGAGCGGCATCTCGCCGATCTCGTCGAGCAGGATGGTGCCGCCCTCGGCCTCCTGGAAGCGCCCGATCTTGCGTTCGAACGCCCCGGTGAAGGCGCCCTTCTCATGCCCGAACAATTCGGATTCGACGAGGTTGGCGGGGATCGCGCCGCAATTCACCCGCACGATCGGCTTGGCATGGCGCGGCGAGGCGGCGTGGATCGCCTCCGCCACCACTTCCTTGCCGACGCCGCTCTCGCCCTCGATCAGCACGGGGACGCGCGCGCGCGCCGCCTTGGCAGCGATGGCCAGCGCCGCGCGGAACTGCGGCGCCGAGCCGACGATCTCGTCGAACGCCAGATGCGCGCTCAGCTTCTCGGTCAGCGGACGCAATTCACCGGACACCTTCGCCCCCACCGCTGTGTCGAGCGCGGCGAGCAGGCGTTCGGGCGCCAGCGGCTTGACCAGAAAATCGGTCGCCCCGGCACGCATCGCATTGACCGCGGCAGCGACCGATCCATTGGCGGTAAGCAGGAGAATCGGGAGCATCGGCCGGTTAGCGCGCAACTCCGCGATCAGCCCCGCAGCATCGAAATCCGGCGCCCAGTGATCGAGCACGATCGCGTCCAGCGCCATCCCGTCGGGCGTACCGAGCGTCGCCAGTGCGGTCTCGCCGTCCCCGGCGCACACGGTACGCCAGCCGCGGCGCGCGGCGATCGCCGTCACCAGCCGCCGCTGGGCCGGTTCGTCGTCGATCAGCATCAGAAGGCGCTGGCCGTTGCGCGTCATCATTTGTCCCTGTTGTCCCTAATTCGGTCACTTGGGATAATCGCGTTGGGTAAAGACCGGCTTAAGCCTGCCCAAGTCCGCGGGGCTTGAGAGGCGGGGGCACCGCGTCTAATGAGGCTGCCAATAACGCGTCAGAGGGGAAGCTACGCATGGCACAGAGCGCCGACATGAAGGCACATGAGAACACCTATGGTGGGTTCATGCGGATGATGAAGATCGGCACCGTCATCAGCGTGATTCTCGCCGCGATCGTCGTCTGGCTGATCGCTTCCTGACGTGAAGATCGCGGTACTCAAGGAGACCGCCGCCGGTGAGCGGCGCGTCTCCGCGACGCCGGAAACGGTCAAGAAGTTCGTCTCGCTCGGCGCCGAAGTGGCCGTCGAACGCGGGGCGGGTGACACCGCTTTCCTTGATGACAACGCCTTTGCCGCGGCGGGGGCCACCGTCGGGTCGCGCGCCGATGTGCTCGCGAACGCCGATATCGTGCTTGCCGTGGCCGGACCGGATCCGGCGAGCCTGACCGGCATCAAGCCGGGCGCTTGGCTGGCCGCGGGTCTCAATCCGTTCGGTGAGCGCGCCCGCGTCGACGCCTATGCCGCGCTCGGAATCGAGGCGCTGGCGATGGAGTTCATGCCGCGCATCACGCGTGCGCAGTCGATGGACATCCTGTCCTCGCAGTCGAACCTGTCCGGGTACAAGGCGGTGCTCGACGCGGCGGCGGAATATGGTCGCGCCTTCCCGATGATGATGACCGCGGCGGGCACCGTCTCGGCCGCCAAGGTCTTCGTCATGGGCGTCGGCGTCGCCGGACTTCAGGCGATCGCCACCGCCCGCCGCCTCGGCGCGCAGGTCTCGGCGACCGACGTGCGCTCGGCGACCAAGGAGCAGATCCTGTCGCTCGGCGCCAAGCCGATCTTCGTCGAGAAGGTTGCGGGGATCGAGGGCGAAGGCTCGGGCGGCTATGCGACCGAGATGAGCGACGAATACAAGGCCGCGCAGGCCGAACTGGTCTCGTCGCACATCGCCAAGCAGGACATCGTCATCACCACCGCGCTCATCCCGGGGCGCCCTGCCCCGCGCCTGATCAGCGACGCGCAGATCGCATCCATGCGGCCGGGCAGCGTGATCGTCGATCTCGCGGTCGAGAGCGGCGGCAATGTCGAGGGCGCGGTCGCGGGCGAGATTGTCGAGAAGCATGGGGTGCGGATCGTCGGGCACAAGAACGTGCCCTCGCGCCTCGCCTCCGACACCTCGGCGTTGTTCGCGCGCAACCTCTACAACTTCCTCTCCGCCTTCTGGGACAAGGAAGCCGGCAAGCCGGTGCTCGACGAAGAGATTGGTGACGCGATCCGGCTGACGAAGGACGGCAAGGTAGTAAACGAGCGTCTGCTCGCCTGATTTTTGCGCAAGGGGGCGCTGACATGGACTTCATCTCGATCCTGTCGATCTTCGTGCTGGCGTGCTTCGTCGGCTATTATGTCGTGTGGTCGGTCACGCCGGCGCTGCACACGCCGCTGATGGCCGTCACCAACGCCATCTCATCGGTCATCATCGTCGGCGCGCTGATCGCGGCGGCCGCAGCCGGAAGCGACACCGCCAAATGGCTGGGGCTGATCGCGGTCGCGCTCGCCAGCGTGAACATCTTCGGCGGCTTCGCCGTCACCGAGCGTATGCTCGCCATGTACAAGAAGAAGGGTTGAGCCGATGCACGAGCTTGCTCCGCTGAACCCTTGGGTCGCGCTCGCCTATCTGGTCGCGGGCGTCTGCTTCATCGTCGCGCTGCGCGGCCTGTCCTCGCCCTCGACCAGCCGCCGCGGCAACCGCTTCGGCATGGCCGGCATGCTGATCGCCGTGGTCACCACGCTGATCACGCATGACGTCGCTTCGCTGCCCGAGATCGTCGGCGCGATCGCCGTCGGCGGCATCGTCGGCTGGGTCACCGCGCGCAAGATCGCGATGACCGACATGCCGCAGCTCGTCGCGGCATTCCACAGCCTCGTCGGTCTCGCCGCCGTGCTGGTGGCGGCCGCCGCGTTCCTGAACCCCGAGGCGTTCCATATCGCCGACGCTGCGGGCGAGATCTTCGCGGTCAGCCGGATCGAAATGGGCCTCGGCATCGCGATCGGCGCGATCACCTTCTCGGGATCGGTCATCGCCTTCGCCAAGCTCAATGGCAACATGTCGGGTAAGCCGATCATGCTGCCCGGCCGCCATGTCATCAACTTCGGCACGCTCGCCGCGATCCTTGGCCTGATCGGCTATTTCGTGACCGACCAGAGCCCGTGGGTGTTCTGGACCGTCACCGCGCTCAGCTTCCTGATCGGCTTCCTGCTGATCATCCCGATCGGCGGCGCGGACATGCCGGTCGTGGTGTCGATGCTCAACAGCTATTCGGGCTGGGCGGCCGCCGCGATGGGCTTCACGCTCGGCAATACCGCGATGATCATCACCGGCGCGCTGGTCGGCAGCTCGGGCGCGATCCTCTCCTACAT
>DATIGZ010000319.1:0-3016 GCA_035481255.1 Sphingomonas sp.
GCGCATCGGCGGCGAAGGGCGGGCTGGTGACCTTGATCTCGACGTCGCTGTCGGGGCGGATGCCGACCCCCGCGAGCCAGTAGCGGAGCATGTAGTTATGGCTGGAGTAGCGGTGCACGACGCCGAAGCGGAGCCGCCGGCCTTCCGCGGCGCGTGTCTGCACGACCTGTTTGAGCGCGGCGCCCACCGCGACCGGATCGCCCAGCGTGCCGCGCAGACCGACCGCATCGGCGAGCGCGGTCGAGAAGGTGATCGCATTGCCGTTGAGGCCGAGCACGAAGGGCACGGCGAGCGGCATCGCCGGGCGATCGCGGCCCAGTGCGGTCGCGATGGCGAGCGGGGCGACCATGTGCGCGGCGTCGGTGTGACCGTAGAGCAGCCGGTCGCGCACCGTCGCCCAGGTCATGTCGCGGACCAGCTCGAGCTTCAGCCCCTCGGCTTCGGCGAACCCCAGCTCATGCGCGAGGATAGGCAGTGCGGCATCGACCAGCGGGAGAAAGCCGATGCGCAGGGTCTCACTGGTCATGGCAGGTCTCCCATCAGCGCTTCGCTCGTCACGATCGCCTCCGCGATCTCCGCGATGCGGCGGTTGGTGCGCATCGCCTGCCCGCGCAGCAGCGCATAGGCGGCGGGTTCGTCGATCCCGCGGCGCTTCATCAGGATCGACTTGGCGCGATCGACCGTCGCGCGCTCGGCCAGCGCGTTCTTAGCCTCGTCCAGCTCGCGCTGGAGGCGGGAGAACGCCTGAAAACGGCGGACGGCGAGGTCGAGCACCGGCTTGATCCGCTGTTTGGAAAGGCCGTCCACGACATAGGCAGAGACGCCCGCGTCGATCGCTGCGCCGGTCGCCTCGGCGTCGCTCTGGTCGACGAACATTGCGATCGGACGGGAGAGCGCGCGCGACATGACGAAGAAATCCTCGAGCATGTCACGACTGGGGTTTTCTAGGTTGACCAGCACGACCTCGGGCACTGCGGCCTCGATCTGCGCCGCCAGTGGCCCGGCGGGGTCGATCACGACGAGATCGTCCAGCCCCGCGTCGCGCAATCCTTCGGAGATGATCGCGGCGCGCGTCTGGCTGGTGTCGATGATCGCGATGCGCATTTCGCCCGCTTACGCAATTTTGCTGCACTGCACCAGATGAATTGGTTCCATTGTTTCAAACGAAACCGGTCCGGGATGGAGCAAAGTATGTTGATATTTAACCAACTGACATCGCTGTGATTTCTGTGGCGGTACGAACCGGGCGCGCCGCCGGTGATGCCAAAATCGACCAGTTGGTATCTGTCGAACCGCCGGGGTGGCGGTAGAGCCTTGGCCTTCGCTAATGGCTCCGGAACGGATGCAGATCCACCCACGTTCCCGAAATGATCGTCTAGCGTTCCCCCGCAGCGCCACGCGGTGGGAACGTAAGATGCGGCTCGCGAATCACCTGTTCTACGGAGACAATCTGGACGTGCTGCGCGGGCATTTTCCCGATGAGAGCGTCGACCTGATTTACCTCGACCCGCCGTTCAATTCGAACGCCAACTACAATATCCTGTTCCGGTCGCCGACCGGGGCGGAAGCGGACGCGCAGGTCGAGGCGTTCGAGGACAGCTGGCACTGGAACGACAGCGCCGAGGATGCTTTCGATCAGGTGATGCAGAGCGGCTGTACGCGCGCGTTCGATCTGCTCAACGCGATGCGCGCTTTCCTCGGCGAGAACGACATGATGGCGTACCTCGCGATGATGGCGATCCGTCTGATCGAGCTGCACCGGGTGCTGAAGCCGACGGGTAGCCTCTATCTCCACTGCGATCCGACCGCGAGCCACTATCTCAAGCTGCTGGCGGACGGCGTGTTCGGCGCCGACCGCTTCCGCAACGAGATTACGTGGAAGCGCACCTCGGCGCACAGCGACGGCGGGCGGTACGGGCGCAACACCGACATCATCCTGTTCTATTCGAAAGGCGCGAAGCCGGTGTGGAACCCGCAATTCGCGCCCTATGACCGCGACTATGAGGCGCGCTTCCGCAACCGTGATCCCGACGGGCGGCTGTGGATGGACGATAACCTGACCGCCAAGGGGTTGTCGGGCGGCGGCTATCATTACGAGTATAAGGGGGTTCATTCCCTGTGGCGGATGCCGGTCGAGACGATGGAACGGCTCGATGCGGAGGGGCGGCTGCACTTCACCCGCAACGGCAATGGTATCCGGCTGAAACGCTATCTGGACGAGGCGCGCGGCTTGCCGGTGCAGGCGCTGTGGAGCGATATCCCGGCGATCAACTCGCAGGCGCAGGAACGCCTCGGCTACCCGACGCAAAAGCCGATCGCGCTGCTTGAGCGGATCATCGCGGCCTCGTCGAACGAGGGCGATCTGGTCCTCGATCCGTTCTGCGGCTGCGGGACGGCTGTGCACGCCGCGCAGAAATTGGGGCGGCGCTGGGCTGGGATCGACGTGACGCATCTTGCGATCAGCCTGATCGAGCGGCGGATGAAGGCGGCGTTTCCGGGCATCGCGCTGAATGTCGAGGGAACGCCGCGTGACCGCGCCTCGGCCGAGGATCTGGCACGGCGCGATCCGTATCAGTTCCAGTGGTGGGCGGTGTCGATGATCGACGCGGTACCCTTTGCCGGACGCAAGAAGGGACCGGACGGCGGGATCGACGGCATCATCTATTTCAAGCCCGGGCGACAACGGACCGCCAAGGCCTTGGTGTCGGTCAAGGGCGGCGAGCATGTCGGGGTCAGTGTCGTGCGTGATCTCCATTCGGTGATGGAGCGGGAGAAGGCGCCGATCGGGGTGATCGTCAGCCGCTCACCGCCCTCGGCACCGATGCTGCGTGAGGCGGCGGCGGTGGGGCGGTTCCATTCCGAAGCAACCGGGCGAAGCTATGCGCGGATGCAGATTCTGACCGTCGATGAGTTGTTCCACGGGCGGCGGCCGGACATTCCGCTGGTCGATTCCGGTGCGGCGTTCCGCAGCGCGCCGCGAGAGGCGGGGGCTGCGCAGGCGCAATTGCTGTAGCGC
>DATIGZ010000320.1:0-4036 GCA_035481255.1 Sphingomonas sp.
GTCTCCGGCCACACCCACCGCGCCTATGTCTGCGACTATTCGGTCACCAATCCGGCCAAGCCGGTGCTGCTGACCAGCGCTGGCAATAACGGCGTGATGCTGACCGCGATCGACCTGACCTTCGATCCCGTGACGAAGAAGGTGGCGCAGCGTTCGGCCAGCCAGCGGATCGTGCAGGGCGACGGCGTGGTGAGCGCGGGCGGGCCGGTGAAGAGCAACCCCGCCTTCCCGGTCTATCCCGCCGATCCTGCGGTCGCCGCACATGTCGCGCGCTACGCCGCCGCCGCCGCGCCGCTCGCCCGGCGTCCGGTGGGCAAGGCATCGGCCCCGATCCTGCGCGACGAAGACAGCGAGATGGTCGAATCGCCGCTCGGCCTGCTGATCGCCGACGCACAGCTGGCGGCGACCAGGAAGGACGGGGCGCAGATCGCGCTGATGAACCCCGGCGGGGTGCGCGCGTCGATCACTCCGGCGGCGGACGGCACGGTGACGTTCGGCGACCTCTACACCACCCAGCCCTTCGGCAATAACCTTCAGGTGCGCGAATATACGGGCGCGCAGCTGCTGGCGGTGCTCGAACAGCAATTCACCAACGAAGACGGGCCGAAGCTGCTGTTCCCGTCGGGCCTGACCTACAGCTATGACCGCTCGAAACCCGAGGGCCAGCGGATCATCGCGCCACTGGTGCAGGGCAAGCCGGTCGACCCCGCGGGCAGCTATCGCGTGGCGATGAACGGGTTTCTCGCGGGCGGTGGCGACAGCTTCACGACGCTCAAGGCCGGGCGGATCGTCGCGGGCGGGGTGCTCGACCTCGACGCGCTGGAGGCGTGGTTCGCACGCGGCGAGATGGTGACCCCGCCCGTGCTTGGCCGAGTGAAGGACATCACCCCGGCCGGTTGATTAGGCCCGCACCACCTTCGCGATCGCGTCGAGCAGGCCGTTGACGAACCCCTTCTCGCGACGATCGTAAAACGCATCGGTCACGTCGAGATACTCGCTGATCGCAGCCCCGGTCGGGACGTCCTTGCGTGCGAGCAGCTCATAGGTCCCCGCGCGCAGGATCTGGCGCATCGGGCGGTCCAGCCGGTCGAAGCTCCAGTCGACCGCCAGCTTCGACGCGATCAGCGCGTCGATCTCGTCTCGGCGCGCATCGACGCCCTTGACGATGTCGTCGAAGAAATTCGGGTCCGCCTCGATATATTCCTCATCCTCGATCGTCGCGCCCAGCCGGTGCTGGTGAAACTCGGTGAGCAGCTGGGGAAGGGGGGTCTTTTCCATCTCCTGCTGGTATAGCGCCTGCACGGCGGCAAGCCGCGCGGCGGCGCGGGCCTTGGATCGGGTCTTTGCGGTTGGGCTTGGCATAGTCAGAAAGTCCTTAGCCGTGTCCGCGCTCCTGCGGAAGCAGGAGCCAGAGTGACGGAGCGATTGGTTAGAAATCCTGGGCTCCTGCTTTCGCAGAAGCGCTAGGGGAGGCGAAGCGCCACCGATTTCGCGTGCGCTGGTAAGCCTTCCGCCTCCGCCAGCGCCACCGCTGCCGGGCCGATCGCGGCCAGCCCCTGTGCGTCGAGCGCGAGGAAGCTGGTGCGCTTCATGAAGTCGAGCACCGACAGGCCGCTGGCGAAGCGCGCGCGGCGGCCGGTGGGGAGGACGTGGTTGGGGCCGGCGACATAATCGCCGATCGCCTCGGGCGTCATGCGGCCGAGGAACACCGATCCGGCATGGCGCACCCGCGCGAACAGCGCGTCGGGATCGTCGCAGGCGAGCTCAAGATGCTCGGGGGCGAGGCGATTGACCAGCGGGATCGTCTCGTCGAGCGAGCCGGTCAAGATGATCGCGCCATTGGCGTCCCAGCTTTGGCGGGCGACGGCTTTGGTCGAGAGCGTGCCGATCTGGCGGTCGACCGCGTCGGCGACCTTGCCGGCGAAGATCGCGTCGTCGGTGAGCAGGATCGACTGGCTGGTCGGATCATGCTCGGACTGGCTGAGCAGGTCCGCGGCGATCCATTCGGGGTCGTTCTTGCCGTCGGCGACGACGACGATTTCCGATGGGCCCGCGACCATGTCGATGCCGACCACGCCGTAGAGCTGGCGCTTGGCTTCGGCGACCCACGCATTACCGGGCCCGGTGACGACGTCGACCGCGGCGATGCGGCCAGTGCCATAGGCGAGCGCGGCGATCGCCTGCGCGCCGCCGATGCGCCACATCTCGTCCACCCCGGCGATATGCGCGGCGGCGAGGACGAGCGGGTTGATCTCGCCATCCGGTGTCGGCGTGACCATGACCAGGCGATCGACGCCCGCGACTTTGGCCGGAATCGCGTTCATCAGCACCGAGCTGGGATAGGCCGCGCGGCCGCCGGGGACGTAGACGCCTGCCGCTTCGACTGCTTGCCAGCGCGCGCCGGTCCGGACTCCCGCGGCGTCGGTGGTGTCGCTGTCGGCAGGCTTCTGCTTCTCATGATAGGCGGTGATGCGATCGGCGGCGAGCTGAAGCGCATCGCGCAGCTTCGGTTCGAGCGCGTCGAACGCGGCGACACATTCCGCCTTTTCGATCCTCCAGCCGGTTTCGTTGAGGTCGTGGCGGTCGAACTTGCGCGTGAAGGCGTGAAGCGCGGCGTCGCCCTCATCGCGCACCGAGGCAATGATCGTGCGTACGTCGCGCGCGACATCGGCGTCCGCCTCGCGCCGGGCATCGACCAGCTCACGGAAGGCCTGGGCGAAGCCCGGCTCCGAGGTCGACAGGCGGATCACGCCGCTTTTGCCTCGACCGCGCGGCGGAAGGCATCGACCAGCGGCACGATCTCGGGCCGGGTCTTGAACGCGGCGCGGTTGGCGACGAGGCGGCTCGACACCTCCATGATCGTCTCGACCTCGACCAGCCCGTTCTCCTTGAGCGTGCGGCCCGAGGAGACGAGGTCGACGATGCGCGGGGCGAGCGCCAGCAACGGCGCCAGTTCCATCGCGCCGTTCAGCTTGATGCACTCGGCCTGCACGCCGCGCGCTTCGAAGTGACGGCGGGTGAGTGAGGGGTATTTGGTGGCGACGCGGACATGGCTCCAGCCGCGCGGATCGTCGGTCGCGGCCAGCTCGGCGGGTTCGGCGACGGACAGGCGGCAATGGCCGATGCCGAGATCGACCGGGGCATAGAGTTCCGAATAGGCGAACTCGCCGAGCACGTCCGAGCCGACAATGCCGAGCTGCGCGGCGCCATGTGCGACGAAGGTCGCGACGTCGAACGCGCGCACGCGGATCAGGTCGATATCCGGGCGGTTGGTCTTGAACCGCAGCGCGCGGCTGCCCTCATCCGCGAAGGCTGGTTCGGGGATGATCCCGGCGTGCGCGAGCAGGGGAAGCGCCTCTTCGAGGATGCGTCCCTTGGGCACGGCGAGGATGATCGGTTCGGACATGGTGGCGCGCCTTTACTTGGGGGGGCGAGCGGGCGCAACAAGCGGCGGGAGATTCGCTTATGCGCGACTGGATGACTTCGGGTGATGTGCGGGCCGCGTTCGCCAATCAGGTCGATTACTGCCGGGCGAATGGCGGCACGATCACGATGCGCGTGGTCGAGGCGATCCTGGCCAATCTCGACGGACCCGGCGCGTTCCTGAAGGCGATCCGCGAGTGGAAGGGCGTGCCGATGGCCGATGCCCTGCCGTTGCGGGCGGCGGCGGGGCTGCACGCGCTGAACCTGACGGGGGCGGAGCCGGCGCTGGCGCCGCTCTATGACGGCGATCCGGCGGCGCTGGCGGATGCCGGGCGGCTGGTGGGCGAGGCGATCGCGCGCCATGACGCGGCGTTGCTGCCGTGGCTCGACGGGCCGCCCCAGACCAATGAGGCGGGTCGAAGCTGGGGCTATATGGCCGCGATGCTATGGCTGGCGGGTCAGGGGCTGCCACCGCGCTGGGAATGTATCGAGATCGGATCGAGCGCGGGGATCAACCTGATGATCGACCGCTATCGTTATGAATTGGGCGGTGTGGGTGTCGGGCCGATAGCGTCGGAGATGCGGATCGCGCCCGAATGGCGGGGGCCTTCGC
>DATIGZ010000321.1:0-5708 GCA_035481255.1 Sphingomonas sp.
GGTGTGCCGCTGCTCGTCTCGATCCTTGCCGGGGTCGAGGAGGATGTGCTCGCCGCGCGGTTCGACGCCGGGGCGATCGTGCGGGCGATGCCCAATCTGCCGGTTGAGATCGGCAAGGGAGTCGTGGCGCTGCATTCCGACGGCGCGGGCGCGCAGGCGCGGGCGGCAGCCGAGGCGTTGATGGCGCCGCTGGGGCTGGTCGAATGGGTCGAAGCGGCGCGGTTCGATCTGGTGGCCGCGCTCGCGGGGAGCGGGCCGGCATTCGTCTACCGCTTTATCGATGCGCTGGCGGCTGCGGGGACGGCGATCGGACTTCCGGCGGAGCAGGCGCTTCGGCTGGCGTTGGCGACGGCCGAGGGCGGGGCGTTGCTCGCCGCGCAGTCGGCGGACACGCCGGCCGTGCTGGCGGACAAGGTGGCCAGCCCCGGCGGATCGACTCGCGAGGGGCTGAACGTCCTCGACAACGAGGCGGCGCTCAGGCGGCTACTGGCCGGGACACTCACCGCATCGGTGCGGCGGAACGGCGAAATGGCGGCCGCGGCGCGGGGTTCCTAGGAACGGCGCCGCCGTCCGGGGGTTGATACGCCACACCCTTTGGATGGAGGCACGATATGGCGACGGTGACGCAGGCCCGCGACAGCAAGGGCCGTTTCAAGCATGAAAACGGGTTCGAGATCGGCACGCTGGGCAAGCTTGCCGGCGCCACCGCGGCGGGCGCGGCGCTTGGTGTGCTGGCGATGCTGGGGCGCAAGGCGGCGGTGCAGGCGCATACCGCGCTGGCCGGCGACTGGATGGACGGGCTGATCGCGGAACATCAGGCGGTGCTCAAGCTGTTCGACGCCATCGAGGCCACCGATGACAAGGCGCTGGGCCGGCGCATGATGCTGCTGGGGCAGATCAAGCATGCGCTGGCGAAGCACGCGATCGAGGAAGAGAATGTGATCTATCCCGCGCTGCGCGAAGCCGGGAAGATCGAGGATGCCGACGAGCTCACCCGCGAGCACGGCTATGTGAAACAGTATCTCTACGAGCTGGAAAACATGCCCAAGACCAGTCCGACGTTCCTGGAGAAGGTGCGCAAGTTCCGCGCAGACCTTGAGGAGCACATGGACGAGGAGGAGGAGCGGCTGTTCCCTGCGCTGCGCACGCAGCTGTCGGAGGAGAAGAACGCCGCGCTGACTAAGGCGATGAACAAGGAGGGGTTCAAGCTGGCTTGAGGGACTGTCGGCCGTCTCGGTGAGACTTGGGCGGCCCCATTCCAACCCTTCCTCTTAAGGCGAGAGGCTTTCCTGGCTCTATCGCCCTAGCGCGGAAACGCGCTTGCGCTCGGTTTCGGGAATCAGGCCTTCCAGCACAGCCCAGAAGCCGCCGACCGCGCCCTGTCCCGCGCTGGAATATGCGGCGGCGAGCTTGTCGCGCAGCGCTTCGAACAACTGCGCCTCGAGCGCGATACCCTCGGGCGTCAGGCGTAACATGCGCTGGCGGCGATCCTCACGACCAGGGCGTGTTTCGATCAGGCCCCGGTCGGTCAAGTCGGCGAGCACGCGGCCCAGCGATTGCTTGGTGATCGCGAGCAGGGCGATCAGCTCGCCCACCGTCAGATCGGGTTGGCGTGCGATGAAGTAGAGCGCGCGGTGGTGCGCGCGGCCAAGGCCTTGCGCCGCCAACCCCTCATCGATCGAGCGCGTCAAATGGCTGTAGCCGAAATAGAGCAGCTCTACGCCGCGCCGGATTTCGGCTTCGCGCAGGAACAGGGGAGAGGCAGTTGGGACAGCCATGTTGACCTGTTTTGCCATCGGGCTTACGCGTGCGCAACCGGCATCTTGGATGCCATTGGCGTGATGGTGCTGACGCCGTTAACAGGAGAGAGTGACGTGAGCAGCGCATTGTTCGAGTTCGAAGCCAACCCCAATCCGGTCCCCGCAAGCGAGCGCGCGGCGCTTCTGGAGAACCCCGGTTTCGGCAAGCTGTTCACCGATCACATGGCGATGGTACGCTGGTCCGACGCAAAGGGCTGGCACGACGCGAAGATTACCGCGCGCGGCCCGCTGAGCCTCGATCCCGCGACCGCGGTGCTCCATTATGCGCAGGAGATTTTCGAAGGCCTCAAGGCCTATCGCATGGAAGATGGCGGCACCGCGCTGTTCCGCCCGCTCGAAAATGCCCGCCGTTTCCGCGAATCGGCGCAGCGCATGGCGATGCCCGAACTGCCCGACGACCTGTTCGTCGGCTCGATCGAGGCGCTGGTGAAGGCCGATCGCGACTGGATCCCGCAGATCGAGGGCGGATCGCTCTATTTGCGTCCCTTCATGTTCGCGAGCGAGGTGTTCCTGGGCGTGAAGCCGGCCGCGGAATATCTCTACCTCGTCATTGCATCGCCCGCGGGCGCCTATTTCAAGGGCGGCGCGCCAGCGGTGACGATCTGGGTCTCCGACCACTACACCCGCGCGGCGCCGGGCGGCACCGGTGCGGCCAAGTGCGGCGGCAATTATGCCGCGAGCCTGATCGCGCAAGCCGAGGCGATCCGCGAGGGTTGCGACCAGGTCGTGTTCCTCGACACTGCGGAGCGCCGCTGGGTCGAGGAACTGGGCGGGATGAACCTGTTCTTCGTGTTCGACGACGGCAGCATCGCAACGCCGCCGCTCGGTACGATTTTGCCCGGCATCACCCGCGAATCGATCATGAAGCTGGCGCGCGAGCAGGGCATCGCGGTGCGCGAGGAGCCCTATGCGATCGACCAGTGGAAGGCGGATGCGGAGAGCGGAAAGCTCGTCGAGACCTTCGCCTGCGGAACCGCCGCGGTGGTGACGCCTGTCGGCAAGGTGAAGAGCCGCGACGGCGAGTTCACCATCGGCAGCGGCGGGCCGGGGCAGGTGACCGAGGCATTGAAGGCGAAGCTCACCGCGATTCAGCGTGGGCATGCGCCGGACGGCCATGGCTGGGTGCATCGTTTCGGCTGACCCCCTTTTCAAGCCGGAAGGCGCGCTCTAAGGGCGTGCCTTCCGCGAATGTTGGGGCGTAGCCAAGCGGTAAGGCAGCGGTTTTTGGTACCGCCATGCGCTGGTTCGAATCCAGCCGCCCCAGCCATTCGAATCCCTCGGGATTCGGCTCTAACGCGTTGAAAACGGTATCGAATATCGGAGTGGCAGGGACTCGTCAGTTGGACTGGGCTCGCCCCCGTCCGACTGCGCTAGACGCCTATTGTGTCCTGATTTGTAGCCCGATTTGTATGCCGGTTTTGATGCATCGGGGGCCGACTGGAGTCGGTCATGGCAAGCAGAAAGGCGGCGCTCACGCCCGCGCTTATCGACAATCTCAAAAAAGATTCGCTCTTGGACACGCTGACCCCCGGTCTCGTGATCCGAATTGCCGCAAGAGGCAGAAAAGTCTGGAAATTCTATCGTCGGCTGCCGGGAACGGACAGCGCCATAAAGCAGACGCTGGGCCGTTTTCCAGCGTTCACGATTGCGGACGCACGCGCATGGGCCGCCCAGCTCAACGAGCAGATTGAAGCAGGAATCGATCCGCGCGAGATTGCTCGTGAGGAGATGCTACGTAGCACGATGACGGTGGCAAAAGCACATGGCCTCTACATGGAAGCCGTGCGCGAAGGCCGAGGGTCGCGCGCCAAACGCAGGAACAAGCCCCGTACCATCGCGGATAAGCAGGAAATCTATCAGCGCGATATCGCGCCCAAGCTTGCCAAGAAGATCATCTACGAGGTGAACGAGAACGATCTGGTCAAGCTTGTTCAGGCCAAGGGCAGGGTGGCGAAGGTTCGCGCCAATCGCCTCGCCGCCGAACTCAAGGTGTTCTTCGGTTGGGCTGCGTCCTTGAGGGGCACCGAGATCGGACTGGAACAGGACCCTTCCCGGCGTCTGGGTGATCTGCGCTTCCCGGAAGATGCTCGTACGCGCAAGCTCAGCCTCGAGGAAATTGGCTGGTTTCTTCGTGCCGTCGCGCTCGAGAAGCGCGACTTCCGCCGTGGTCTGCTGCTGTTGCTTCTGACCGCCGCGCGGCTCTCGGAAGTGACCCAAGCGCGGAGCGAGGAGGTTGTCGAGGGTATTTGGACGATTCCGGCAGGTCGCACCAAGAATTCGAGTGCGCATCGCATCGCGCTGGGACCTTGGGGGCAACGGTTGATGCACTCCAACAACGAATGGGTTTTTCCGGCGGAGCTTGTCGAGGGCCCACGCACGCAAGGCTGGTACGAGGCGCGTGATCGCGTGCGCACTCGAATGAGCGAGATCGCCGGCTACGCTGTCGAGCATTTCGTGCCGCACGATCTGCGGCGCACGGCCCGATCGAACACCAAGCGGCTCAAGGTCGACTATGAGACCGCGGAGGCCATGATGAACCATCTAAAGAGGGGGCTGGATCGCACCTACGATCAGTATGAGCTCGAAGACGAGAAGCGGGCCTGGTTCCTGCTTTGGGAGAATGAGATCTTGGGAATAGCGCGGCAGGCAGGCGTCGCTGAATTGCTGGATGGCTCTGCAGCGGCGCAGAGTGAGATCGCTGCCGCTGCCGATGCGACGGAGGCGCAGTTCTCCGCGAGGGCCGCTCCAGACGGCCGGATCCAATCTTTGCCGACGCCTCGCCGAAGCTCCCGCGCGCGCTATCGATCTATGCTGTCGCCGACGAGATAGTGGAGAATGGGGCGCGGGTCGCCGAGCGTTTCTCTACCAATACGCTTGCCGTCTATCCTTCACAGACCTTGTCGGGCGCGCGGTCTATTTCCCGCTGGGCAAAGGCAATCGTGCGGCGGCACGAGCACGCGGCGGCTTCGAGGCGGCCATAGTCGAGGATATCGATACTGCCGCGCCGGCTGCGGATCAGACCTGCCCGCTGAAGCGCGGATGAGGTCACCGCGATTGTGGAGCGCTGAACACCGAGGATGTTGGCAAGCTCCTCCTGGGTGAGGGTCAGATGAGGGCCGCGATGGCTGCGTGCTGATGCATCGAGCAGGACGCGGCACATGCGGCTTTCCACGCGATGGATCGCCGTGCAGGCAACGAGTTGCCTGGCTTCGACGAGTAGCGTCTCGACATGCTTGTGGATCGCTACACGCAGATTTGCAGACTGCTCGAAGAGCTCTCGATAATGCGAATCGCGGATGCGCCAAGCGGTGCCGCCGATCTGCACGAGCGCGCGCGAGTAGCTGAGGCGGCTGCCGCAAGCCTCGAACGCGCCGAAGGCACCGTTGCGGCCGACCATTCCCCCGCTGATACTCTCGCCCTCGACGCTTTCCGACGCGATGCAGATCAGCGCATCATCAGGAAACCATACCCAGACCACTTCCGTGCCGGTCTCCTGCAGAACCTCCCCGCGGGAAAGTTCGACGCGCTCGATATGGGTAGCGAACCGCAGGGCAATGGCGGGCTCGATTTCGGAAAGGATCTCGTTCTTGGGATTGAAGGTCATCGGGGCCCCGGAGGCGCCGGGAGCGGGCCGGCGCATGGTTGAAGACGGAACAGGTCCGGCGTCTTTGCCGGCGTAAATCGGAGAATAGCGGAACTGTCAGCAAACGTATGCTTTTATGAGACTGGAACCGACCAGCAGCGGACACGATGCGCATGACACTGAATGCGGAAGAACAGCCGCTCAAGGTAGACGTGTTGAACGGCGAGGTCGTCATGACGGGTCCGCGGGTTGCCATTGCGCTGCATCCGATGGCGGCAACCGAAACAGCCCAGCGGCTGCTCGCA
>DATIGZ010000322.1:0-11988 GCA_035481255.1 Sphingomonas sp.
CACTGGTCGCGGTTGCCCGATCTGGTGCCCGCTGCAATTATCGCGTTGCTGACGCCGTTGGCCGGGGCGCATGGCGCGGAACTGGCGGCGGTGATCATTTGGCCGGCGCTGTTGTTCATTGCTGCGCTGACGCTGACCGGGTCGATCGCACGGACGCTTGGAGCCTCCGCGCCGACCGCGGTCGTGGTCGCGGCTTTGGCCTATCCGGCGAGCACGTTGTTCCTGCCGGGGCGGATCGATCACCACGGACTTCAACTCGTGCTTTTGCTGGCGCTCGTGCTGTCGCTGCTGGGGCGCGGGTCGTGGTTGAAGGGCCTCACCGCCGGACTTGCGAGCGCGGCGAGCCTGATCATCGGGATGGAAATGGCGCCGTTGCTTGCGGCGGGCGGCGCCGTGCTGGCGGTGCGCTGGATCGCGGACGGGACCGGCGAACGCGCGCGGCTCACCGGATACGGGCTGGCGCTGTCGGCGGGGCTTGCGGCGGCGGCGCTGCTGCTGCGGACGAGCGGATGGGATTATCCGGCGTGCGACGGCTTTGCCGTGCCGCTGTGGCGGGCTGCGCAGATCGGTACGCTGGCGCCGCTGATGCTGGCGCTGCTGACACCGTTCCTCTCGAACCTGAGGGTTCGGATCGCGGCGGCGGGGCTGCTCGGCGCGGTTGCCCTGATTGCGGCGCTGGCGGTGTCGCCTTCCTGCTTGAGGCCCTATGCCGGGGTCGATCCGGTTCTGGCGCGGATCTGGCTGGCCAATGTCGCCGAGGCGCAACCGATGCTCGCCGCGCCGTTAGAACATGCAGTCGGCTATGCCGGACTGCTTGTGGCAGGACTTGGCGTGACGCTCTGGATGTGGCGGCGGTCACGCCGGACCGAGTGGCTGATTGTCGGGCTGTTCCAGCTCGTTTCGTTGCTGATCGCCCTCGCGCAGCTTCGGGGTGCCTATGCCGGAGCGGTGCTCGCGGCACCGGCCCTGGCGGGCCTGATTACGGCGGCGAGGGGCCGCGGCGCGTTCGCGCTGGCGGCGGCGTGGATCGTGTCCGCCGGGCTGCTCTATCCGATCGCGGGTGCGGCACTGGTGCGCACGCCGGAAGCGGGGACGGGGAGGGGGTGCGACGCCGGTGTGGCGCTGGCCATATTGGCGCGACAGCCACGCGGGATGGTGGCGGCGCCGATTGATCTGGGCGCCTATACGCTGGCGGGCACACCGCATGCGGTTCTGGCGGCACCCTATCATCGCAATGGAGCGGGCAATCGCGCGCTCTACCGGCTGCTGCTGGCGACACCCGAGGTGGCGCGGCGGAATGCCGGACGTTGGGGCGTCGGCTATCTGGTCGATTGTCCCGGCGCCCATGGCGAGTTGGGAACGCCGCGCGCGGGCTCGCTGCTCGCGGCGCTGCGCGCGGGCGAGGCGCCCGCCTGGCTGCGTCCGCTGCCTGGTGGCGGCGGCGCGCACGTTTATGCGGTTACCCGATGAGCGGACCGCGCTGGTGGGAAGCGCGCTGGTTCGTGCTCGCCGCGATGCTGCTGGCGGCGGTTCCGTTGCTATGGCCCGCCGTGCCGCCGCTGATCGACCTGCCGGGGCATATCGGCCGCTATCGGGTGATGCTCGGCGACGCCGCGGAACTGGATTCCTATTACGCCTTCGAATGGCGGGTGGTCGGCAATCTGGGCGTCGATCTGCTGGTTGCCGCGCTGGCGCCATGGATCGGCCTCGAGCCCGCGGTGAAGGCGGTAGTAATTGCGATTCCCGCGCTGACCAGCGGTGCACTGTTGTGGCTCAGCCGCGAGTTGACTGGCCGGGTCAGCCCGTGGGCGCTGTTCGCGCTCCCGCTCGCCTATAACTACCCTTTCCAGTTCGGCTTCGTGAACTTCGCGCTGGCGATGGCGCTCGCGCTGGCCGGCTGGGCGCTGTGGCTGCGAATGGCCCGGCTGGGCCAGACGCGCGCGCGCGCCGTTCTGTTCGTCGCGATGGGGCTGATCGTGTGGATTGCGCATGTGATGGGTTGGGCGATGCTCTGCCTGTTCGTGTTCGGGGGCGAATGCGCGCGGCTTCGCGCGGCGGGGGCCAAGCTTCCGGCGATGTTCATGCGCGCGGGGCTCGCCTGCCTGCCGCTCGCGCCGCCATTGCTCGCCCTGCTGTTCTGGCGCAGCGGAGGCGCCGGGGACACGGAGCGATTCTTCGACCTGATGGTTAAGCTCAAAGGGCTTGGCAGCGTGCTGCGGGATCGTTGGCTAATTCTTGACGTCGCGTCGACCGCACTGCTGCTGGTCCTGATTTATGCAGGCGCGCGCCGGCGGGCCGGACGGATCGCACCCCAAGCCGCGGCCGCGGCCGGGCTGACCGCGCTTGCGTTCCTGCTGCTGCCGTTCATGCTGATGGGGTCTGCCTATGCCGATTTGCGTCTGCTCCCCTATGCGATGATGGTTGCGCTCGCCGGTCTTGCTCCAAGTGCGGGATTCTCACCTCGGACACTGCAGCGGATCGCGCTGGCGGGGTTCACCTTCTTCGTGCTTCGGACCGCCGCGACCACCGCGAGCTTTGTGCTCTATGATCGCGACTGGACGCGCGAACTGGCAGCGCTGGAGCATCTTCCTCGCGGTGCGCGGGTGCTGGTCCTCGCGGGCGACACCTGCGATCAGCCCTGGGCACATAGCCGACATGTACATCTGGCCAGCCTCGCCATCGCCCGCCGCGGCGCCTTCGCCAACGACCAGTGGCGGATGGCGGGCGCGCCATTGCTCACGGTCAAGGTGCAAGGCGCGGGCTATTTCGGCCATGACCCCTCGCAGGTCTCGGTGGCCGCGCAATGCGCGATCGATCCCAATTTGATTCCGCAGGCGCGCGCGCTTGCCGAATTTCCGCGTGATCTGTTCACTCATGTCTGGATGATCCGTCCGCATCCAGTCACGCCGGGCGAGCGCAGAGGGCTCAAACCGATGTGGCAACGCGGCGATTCGGTGCTTTATGCGGTGGATCACCCTTCAAGCCGCTTGCCGCAGGGTGCTGCGGCGCAGTAAGTGCGGCCGATGCAAGGGGGTTCCGAAGCGCCGCGCTGGTGGCAGACGCGCTGGTTCGTGCTGTTCGCGGCGATTGCCGCGGCGGTACCTTTGCTATGGCCGGACGTTCCCCCGATGGTCGACCTGCCGGGCCATATGGCGCGCTTCCGCGTCCAGCTTTCGCATAGCGAAGTGCCGTGGCTCAACGACTGGTACAAGTTCGAGTGGAGTCTGATCGGCAATCTCGGGCTTGATCTGCTGATCATCCCGCTCGAGCCGATCTTCGGGCTTGAGCTGGCGGTGAAGCTGATCGTCATCGCGACCCCGGTACTCACGGTCACCGGCCTGTTGTGGATCGCGCGCGAGGTGCACGGGCGCATTCCCGCGACCGCGCTGTTCGCGCTTCCGCTCGCCTATAACTATGCCTTCCACTTCGGCTTCGCGAACTTCGCGTTATCGATGGCGTTGGCGCTCAACGCCTTCGCGCTGTGGCTGCGGCTTGCGCGGCTGGGCAAGATCCGGCTGCGCGCAATTCTGTTCGTGCCGATCGGCCTGGTCATCTGGGTCACGCATACCTTCGGCTGGGGCACGCTGGGGGTGCTCTGCTTCGCCGCCGAACTGATCCGCCAGCACGACAAGCGCGGCCCGCGTACCGGTCCCTGGCACGCGAATTTCGTACAGAGTTGGGTGGTGCCGTGGATCTGGGCGGGCATCCATTGCCTTGTCCTTGTGCCGCCCGCGCTGCTGATGCTGGCATGGCGCAGCGGCGGACATGTCAGCGGTCAGACCGGCGACTGGTTCAACTGGCGCGCCAAGACCTGGTGGATCCTGATGGTGCTGCGCGACCGGTGGCAGCTGTTCGACATCGCGTGTCTCGGCGTCATCTACCTGATCCTGTTCAAGGGCGTGCGCGATCCGAACATCGGCTATTCGCGGCATCTGGGCATTTCGGCGCTGTTCCTGATCGCTGTGTTCATCCTGTTGCCGCGCGTGGTGTTCGGATCGGCTTATGCCGACATGCGCCTCGCCCCCTATATGATCGCGATAGCGGTGATCGCGCTGCGGCCCAAGCCCGGCATGACGATCCGCGGCGCCAACGCGCTGGCGATCGCGGGCCTTGTCTTCTTCCTCGTCCGCATGGGCGCGACGACGTGGAGCTATGTCATCTATGACAAGTCCTATGACCGCGAACTCGCAGCGCTCGACCATGTGCCCGAGGGTGCACGGCTGCTGAGCTTCGTTGGTGAGACCTGTTACAACGAATGGACGATGACGCGGCTTCAGCACCTGCCCGGCATGGCGATGGTGCGCAAGCTTGCCTACACCAACGATCAGTGGTCGATGGCCGGGGGGCAGTTGCTCACGGTGCGCTACAAGCAGGCGCGCGGGTTCAGCCACGATCCTTCTCAGATCGTCACCGATACCAAATGCCCGCGTGAGTGGTGGCGCCCGGTAGCGGTCAGCCTCGCGCGCTTCCCGCGCCATGCCTACGACTATCTCTGGGTCATCAGCCCGCCGCCCTATGACAAAAGGCTGGAGGCCGGACTGATCCCGGTCTGGCGCGACGGAAACAGCGTGTTGTTCAAGATCGATCATGGCACGCCTGCGGCGGTGCTCAATCCGATCGATCTCGGCCCGTATCACGACCAGATCGAGAAGGTCCGGGACTTTCTGAAGCGGGACAAGAAGAAGCAGATGGAAGCCTGGAGCGAGGCCCAGAAGAAGGTCTAGGCGCGCCGGAAGGGTGTCAACTCGCCCAGAAATTCCTGTTCATGCGCCACCGCGACACGTTCGCGCTCCAGATACTCGGCTACCGCCCGGCGGAAATTAGGATCGGGCAGATAGTGCGCCGACCAGGTGGTGACCGGGACATAGCCCCGCGCCAGCTTATGTTCGCCCTGCGCGCCCGCTTCGACCCGGGCGAGGTTGCGGGCGATCGCGGCGTCGATCGCCTGATAATAGCACAGCTCGAAATGGAGGAAGGGGACCTCCTCCACACAGCCCCAATAGCGCCCGTAGAGCGCGTCGCCGCCAATCAGGTTGAGCGCGCCCGCGATCGGGCGTCCGTCGCGCTCCGCGAGCATCAGCAGCACCTTGTCGCCCAACGCCTCGCCGAGCATCGAGAAGAACGGACGGGTGAGATAGGGTTGTCCCCATTTGCGGCTGCCCGTGTCCTGATAAAAGGCCCAGAACGCGTCCCAATGCGTTTCGGTGATGTCGGCGCCCGTCAGATGGCGGATCGTCAGCCCGTCCAGCGCGCGCGCGCGTTCCTTGCGGATCGCCTTGCGTTTGCGTGAGGACAGCGCGGCCAGGAAGTCGTCAAAGCCGGCATAGCCCTCATTCTGCCAATGGAATTGCGTGCCCGACCGGATCAGCCAGCCCGCCTGCTCGAATAACGGGAGCTGCGCATCGTCGATAAAGGTGACGTGCGCTGAAGAGAGGCGGTTCTGATCGGTGACGGCTTCGAGGCCCGCGATCAGACCCGGTGCGAGCGCCGCGTCGCGCAGCAGCAGGCGCGGCCCGGGAACGGGGGTGAAAGGCACCGCCGCCTGAAGCTTGGGATAATAGCGTCCCCCGGCGCGCTCCCACGCATCCGCCCAGGCGTGGTCGAAGACATATTCGCCCTGGCTGTGGCTCTTGGCATAGGCCGGGACGATCGCTGCGGGAGTGCCGCACGGCCCGTCGATGACGATCGGTAGCGGCTGCCACCCGGTCTGCGCCGTCGCCGACCCCGAACGTTCGAGCGCGGACAGGAAGGCATGGGAAACGAAGGGGTTCGTGCCGCCGGCGCATGCGTCCCAATGTGCCGCAGGGATCGACGCGACTCCTTCGGCGATGCGGGCGGTAACGGGCGAGGGCACGGGCTCTATTTAGGCGTTCCGGGCGCGAGTTGAACCGCCGGTGTGACGCCTTCCGGCCAGCTCTTCATCATGATCTCACGCCGCGGCACCGGAATCTCGATTCCGTTCTCCCTGAACAGCACCCAGAGACGGTTGAGCACGTCGGACTTCACATTGCCGACGCCGCCTTCGGGATCGCTGATCCAGGCCAGGATTTCATGCTCTACCGCGTAATCGCCAAAGCTGGTGAGCCAGACATTGGGCGGCGGGTTCTTCAGTACGCGCGGGCTCTCCGTCGCGGCCTGGAGCATCAGCTTCTGCGCGAGCTTGAGGTCGGTCTCATAACCGACGCCGACGGGAATCCGGACGCGGACGTTGCGGTCGGAGAAGGACCAGTTCTCCACCTCCTGCGTCATCAGAATCTCATTGGGGATCAGATGTTCCTTGCCGTCGCGCGTGATGACGCTGACCGCGCGCACGCCGATCTTGTTCACCCAGCCGAAGCTGTCGCCCACCACGATGACGTCGCCCGGCTTGATCGAACGGTCCATCAGCAGGATGATTCCCGCGATCAGATTGCCGATGGTCTTTTGCAGGCCGAAACCGATCGCCAGACCGAACGCGCCCGAGAAGATCGCGAAGCTGGTGAGGTCGATCCCAAGCAGGTCGATGCCGAAGAAGAAGGCGACCACCACCACGGCGATGCTCGCCAGCTTCTGGACCAGCAGCTTCTGCGTCGGATCGAAGCCGCGCGTCTGCCCGATCGAATGGGCTATGATGCGATTGGCGAGGCGAACGCCGGCATAGAGCGCGACCGCGGTAACGAGCAGGGTGACCAGCGCCAGCAGCGAGAGGCGGCGGCGGCCGAAATCCATCCCGATCCGGTCGAGCGTGGTGGTGATGACGTTGAACCCCCCGATCGCATGGCTGAGGATCGCGACGAACACGATCGCGGCGGTCACCCAGGCGATCGAGCGCGGAGTATGCAGACCCCGCAGGAAGGAGAGCGTGAAGGCCGCGGTGGCGGCTCCGAGGGCGATGCCGAGCAGCAGCGAGGCAAAGCCGCTCCACGGCACCGCATTGACGAGGATCGCGAGCAGCAGGGCAGCGCTGCCGTGCTGCACGATCGTGTGCATGCGGTGCGCCAGCCCCTCGACATGACTGCCGACGCGCTGTTGCCAGAGTTGGGCGAGCGCCGGGCCCAGCCGGCGCCCCGACAGCCATCCCGCGGCGAGCGCGAGGACGGCAAGACCGCCGGCGACCGCGCCTTCGATCAATTCGGCATTGGTGGGCAGGTGCACCCCGTTCGCAACGAGCCAGTTGGCCAGCACCGACGGGATGGCCGGGGTCATTGCGCTGCCCGGAACCGGTCGAGCCCGGCGGCGAGGTCAGCGATCAGGTCGGCAGGGTCCTCCAGTCCGATCTGGAGCCGTACCACCGGCCCTTCGGCCGCCCACGGGACGACGGTGCGGATGCGGTCGGGGTCGACGGGGATGGCGAGGCTTTCGAATCCGCCCCAGCTGTAGCCGATGCCGAAATGCTCCAGCCCGTCGATCAGCGCGGCGCGTGACGTCTCGCCGCCACCGCGCAGGACGAAGCTGAACAGGCCGGCGGGGCCTTTGAAATCGCGCAGGAAATATTCGTGGCCGGGACATGAAGGAAGGGCCGGGTGGAGAACGCGGGCTACTTCCGGCCGGGTCTCGAGCCAGCGTGCGATCTCAAGCGCCGCCTCGCCGTGATGCTTGAGACGAAGCGCCATCGTGCGCAGGCCGCGCGAGCCGAGCCAGGCGTCGTCAGGGCTGGCGGTCTGGCCGAGCTGGAAGCTGGTCGCGCGTAATTGCTGCCAGTGCTCGGCGGTGGTCGTGACGCTGCCCAGCATCACGTCCGAATGGCCGACGACATATTTGGTGCAGGCGAGGATGGTGAGGTCGATGCCTTTCTCAATCGCCGGGAACAGCAAGGGGGTCGCCCAGGTGTTGTCGAGCAGCGTGACGACCCCGCGCGCCCTGGCCGCGGCGATGATGGCGGGGATGTCCTGTACCTCGAAGGTCAGGCTGCCGGGCGCTTCCATGAAGATCGCGCGGGTCTTGTCGCTGATGAGGTCGGCGATGCCGCCACCGATCATCGGGTCGTAGAAGCGGGTGGTGACGCCGAAGCGCTTGAGGAAGGTATTCGCGAAGCTGCGCGTCGGGTCGTAGACGCTGTCGGCGAGCAGCAGCTCGTCACCCGGCGACAGAACCGAGAGCAAGGCGGCGGAGACCGCGGCGACGCCCGAGGGGTAGAGGAAGGTCGCCGCGGCGCCCGGTTCCAACTCGGTCAGCGCCTCGGCAAGGCTCCACTGGGTGGGCGTACCGCGGCGGCCATAGAAAAGGCGGTGGTGAGTGTCCTTCCCGGCGCTGGCGCGCAGTTCGGCGACATTGTCGTAGAGAATGGTCGAGGCGCGCCAGACCGGCGGGTTGACGATACCCTGAGTCCATTCCGGCCGCCGGCCCGCGTCGACCACCTTTGTCCCGTCGCCCTTCTTGCCGTCCGCGCCGCTCACGCCGCACCCGTCGCTTTGGGCGTGGAGGGATCGGCGCCCCATTCGGTCCAGCTGCCGTCGTAGAGCGCGGCGGGATGGCCGAGCAGGTGGAGCGCGAACACTATCACGGCGGCGCTGATCCCGGAGCCGCAGGTGGCGATCACCGGGCGCTCGACTTCGATCCCCTCATCCTCGAACAGCAGGCGCAGGCTCGCCGCGTGCTTCCATGTACCGTCGGGGTTGAAGAAGGCGGAGTAGGGGATGTTGGCGCTGCCCGGAATGTGCCCGCTGGCGAGGCCAGGGCGGGTTTCCGCCTCCTGCCCGGTGAAGCGGATCGCCGAGCGGGCATCGACCAGCTGTTCGGCATGGCTGTCGAGATTGGCCCTGATCTGATCGAGGCCGCGGACCCGCGAGGCGTCGAAGCGCACCGCGACCGTGCTGCGCGGAGGGGATGAAAACTCGGATTCGAGGGGGTAACGCGCGGATTTCCAGCGTTCCAGTCCGCCGTCGAGAATGGAGACTTTGTCGAATCCGAAGGTGCGAAGCATCCACCACGCGCGTGTCGATGTGTGATGGGGGGCGTCGTCATAGAGGACGATACGGGAAGACGCGTCGACACCGAGCTTCGACATTTCCGCAGCGAAGATGTCTGGAGGGGGAAGCATTGTGGGCAACGGGTTCGACGCGTCGGCGATCGCGTTGATGTCGAAGAACGCGGCTCCCGGGATATGCCGGGCCATGAACTCCGCCCGTGCGTCGCGGCCTTCGGAAGGCAGGAACCAGGTGGCGTCGAGAATGCGGAGATCGGGGGCGTTGAGCTCGCCGGCGAGCCATTCGGTAGTGACCAGAGCGTCCATTTCCCCTTGGTAATCCGCCGCCTTGGCCGCGTCGAGTTTCCAGATGCGCAAACAGTGCCTAAATGGCGCGCATGAACCCCAAGCATCTTGGCCAGCAGAGCGCGCTTCCCGCATCCCCCGAAGAGGCGGTGCTCGATTACGTCCCCAACCCGCGCGCGGGCACCGATTATCTGGTGCGCTTCGCCGCGCCCGAATTCACCTCGCTCTGTCCGATCACCGGCGCGCCCGATTTCGCGCACCTCGTCATCGACTATGTGCCGGGCGAGACGATCGTCGAATCCAAGTCGCTGAAGCTGTTCCTCGGCAGCTTCCGCAACCATGGCGCATTCCACGAGGATTGCACCGTGGGCATCGGCCAGCGGCTGTTCGACGAGATGAAGCCCAAATGGCTGCGCATCGGCGGCTATTGGTATCCGCGCGGTGGCATTCCGATCGACGTGTTCTGGCAATCCGGACCGGTGCCGGAAGGTGTATGGGTGCCCGCTCAGGATGTGCCCGGCTATCGCGGACGCGGCTGAGCGACGCACCGGCGCGGTTCATCGCCGAATCGCGATGTTGCGCCGCAACATTTTTGCAACCATATTGAAACCCTGACGTTGGGAGAACGAACGGGCGCGCCCGCGCTCAATCTATATTGCTGATGCGAAAGGAGTTTTCGGATGGCGCCACCCGCGGACCTGCCGACTCGGATCGATCACATCGCGTTGATCGGCAACTTCCTTCCACGCAAGTGCGGGATCGCGACCTACACCACCGACGTTCACGACGCGCTCAAGGCGCGCTTTCCCCGGATGCGGATCGACGTGTGGGCGATGGACGACCATCCGGGGCGCTACGCCTATCCGCCGCAAGTCACCGGAACGATCGCGCAGGATGAGCGCTCCGCTTATCTCGAGGCGGCGCGCGCGATCCAGGATTCGGGGGCTCAGGCGATCTGGGTCCAGCACGAATATGGCATCTATGGCGGCGCGGCCGGCGAGCATCTGATCGCGCTGCTCGAGCGCACGACGCTGCCGGTGATCGTGACGCTGCACACCGTGCTGGAGACACCCGATCCCGATCAGCGGCGCGTGATGGAAGCCCTGCTGAACCGCGCCGCGCGTATCATCGTGATGGCGGGCAAGGGGCGCAATATCCTGTGCCGCGCCCATGGCGTCGATCAGCGCAAGCTGGCGATGATCCCGCACGGCGTGCCCGACCGGCCCTTCGCCGACCCCGCGGAGTTCAAGCAGCGCTTCGGCTGGGAAGGACGCAGGGTGATTCTGACCTTTGGCCTGCTCGCACCCAGCAAGGGGATCGAGACGGTGATCGCGGCGATGCCCGCGGTCGCCGCGCAACACCCCGACGCGCTCTATGTCGTGCTCGGCGCGACTCACCCCAATCTGGTCGAGCGCGAGGGTGAGGCCTATCGCGAACGACTGCATGCGCTGGCCGGCGAACTGGGGGTCGAGAAGAACGTCGCGTTCGTCGACGGGTTCGTCGCGCAGGAGGCGCTGCTCGACCATCTTCAGGCGGCCGATCTTTATGTGACCCCCTATCCCAACCCGGCGCAGATCACGTCGGGCACGCTTTCCTATGCCATAGGCGTGGGCAAGCCGGTGGTTTCGACCCCCTATGCCCATGCGAGCGAGATCCTTGCCGACGATCATGGCGTGCTGGTCGCCGCGGGCGACAGCGCGGGCTTCGCGCAGGCGATCACCGCACTGTTCGACGATGACGCGCGGCGGGACGAGCTTGCCCGGCGAGCTTATGCGCGCGGGCGGACGATGACGTGGCCGCGGCTGGCCGAATCCGCTGTGACGCTGATCGATGCGGTCCTGCGCGAGCGGCCGCAGCGGATCGCCGCGATCGCCGCAGCACCCGGCTTTGAGCCGTTGGCGCCCGATTTCCGCGCTGTCGAGCGGATGAGCGACACCACCGGCATGTTCCAGCATTCGATTCTGGCCGTGCCCGACCGGCGCCACGGCTATTGCATCGACGACAATGCCCGCGCGCTGATCCTGATGCACCGTATCGATCCGGTCGACGCGACCGAGCGCGACAAATGGACCAGCATTTACGCCGCCTTCGTCCAGTTCGCGTGGAACGCGGACAGGCGCCGGTTCCGAAACTTCATGACGTTCGACCGCAACTGGTGCGAGGAGGAGGGATCGGAGGATTCGAACGGGCGGACCTTGTGGGCGCTGGGCGTCACCGCATCCGAGGCGCGCGACAGCAAATATCGCGACTGGGCGCGGATGCTGTTCGACGAGACCGCGGCGATGAGCTTCGACTTCGGCAGCCCGCGCGCGCTGGCCTTCGCGATGCTGGGCGCCGCGGCGATGCTGGAGGCGCATCCGGGGCACAAACTGTCGTGTGAGATGCTCGACCGTTTCGGCGGGACGCTGATGGCGTTGCTCGCGGAGTCGCGGCGGCCCGAATGGGAATGGTTCGAGATCGTCCTTGCCTACGACAATGCCCGGCTGCCCGAGGCGCTGATCCGCGCGGGAGTAGCGATGGAGCGCCGCGACCTCACGGCGTGCGGCCTCAAGACACTGGACTGGATCAATGCGCGGCAGACCGCGCCTGATGGCGGGTTCCGGGCGGTCGGCACCGACCGCTTCGGCCGCGCCTATGCCGACCCGCTGCCGTTCGACCAGCAACCGCTGGAGGCGCAGGCGACCATCGACGCGTGCCTTGCCGCGTGCGAGGCGACGGGGGCGCAGCGCTGGGCCGATGCGGCGGTGCGCGCCTATCGCTGGTATTTGGGGCAGAACGACCTTGGCTTGCCGCTGGCG
>DATIGZ010000323.1:0-3238 GCA_035481255.1 Sphingomonas sp.
TTCGTACACACAACGCATCGCGACGTTCAGCTCCACCCGTTGCGGCGCCGCGCGCTCATGGTCATGAATGCCGAGGCCGATTTCGACCACCAGACCGTCGAGATGGATGGTGTATTCAGCCATGCGGGCGCTCCCGCCCGGTGAACATGACGTCGCCGTCGCGCTTGACGAGGCGCTGGCCGCAATCGACGAAGATGTTCTGGCCGGTGATGCTGCGCGTGGTGAGGAGATGCGCGACGGTCGCGGCAATCTCTTCCACATCGACCTGGCGCTGGAGCAGGTTGGCGGTAGCGACTGCGGCGAACTCCTCCGCGCTCTGGTCGAGGCTGGGCAGGGTCAGGCCGGGGGAGACCGCATTGACGCGGATGCGCGGGGCGAGCTGCATCGCGAGCAGGGTCGTCGCCTCGGCCAAAGCCGCCTTGCTCAGCGTATAGGTGAGGAAGTCGGGATTGGGGTTGGCGAGCTTCTGGTCGAGCAGGTTGACCACCGCCCCCTCCCCCAGCCCGACCTGCGCCGCCAGCGCCGAGGCGAGCAGCAGCGGCGCGCCGAGATTGACGTGCATATGGCGGTCCAGCCCGGTGTAATCGGCAAGCGGGATCGCGTCCCAGGCGAAGCGCGAGGCGTTGTTGACCAGCCCCTCGACCGGCCCGCCCAGCGCCTGCGCTGCCGCGGCGATCAGGCCGCGCGTCTCGGCGGGGTCGGCGAGGTCGGCGGTGACGAGTGCGACGCCGAGTTCGGCAGCGAGCGCATCGGCCTCATCATGCGAATCATGATGATGGACCGCGAGCCGGTGCCCATCGGCGACGAGGCGGCGGACGATCGCCGCGCCGATCCGCCGCGCGCCGCCGGTGACAAGGACTCGCACGCGATCAATAGCCCATCAGGGCGAGCACTTCCTTGCGGCTGCGCTCATCCTCGCGGAACGTGCCCATCATGCGGCTGGTGACCATGCCGACACCGGGAGTGCGCACGCCGCGCGCGGTCATGCAGGCGTGGCTCGCCTCGATCACCACCGCGACGCCGCGCGGCTTCAAATGCTCCCAGATGCAATCGGCGACCTCGGCGGTCAGTCGCTCCTGCACCTGAAGCCGACGCGCATAGGCGTGGAGCACGCGGGCGAGTTTAGAGATGCCGACGACATGCTTGCCGGGCAGATAGGCGATCGACGCCTTGCCGATGATCGGCGCCATGTGATGTTCGCAATGCGACTGAAATGGAATGTCCTTCAAAAGGACGATCTCGTCATAACCGCCAACCTCCTCGAACACGCGGCTCAGATGATAGGCGGGGTCCTCGCCATAACCCTGGCAATACTCCCGCCACGCCCGTGCAACGCGCTTGGGGGTATCGAGCAGCCCCTCACGACTCGGGTCGTCACCGGCCCAGCGCAACAGCGTTCGGACGGCTTCAGCGACCTCATCGGGCACCGGAATCTTCGATGGCGGCGCGGCGAGGTCGCCGTCGGCGGGTTCTTCGTCGTGATGGCAACTCATATCGGTCGGTGCCCTATCCTATCGCCTGACGCTACGGCAAGCGCAGCTCTTGTGTTGCCCGCACGCAACAAACGGTGTCGGAACGGGAAATAGCAAGCATTTCCGCCACTTTCCTAGCGTGATTTGACGTTGACGTAAGGATTCGAGCGGCGTTAGCGTGTGCCCCAACGACAACAAGAAGACCGGTCCCGGAGGGAAGACCCCGGCGCACCCAGAGAGGAGAGACCCCATGCGAACGCTCCAGCTGTTTTCCGCATCCGCCCTCGCGCTGATCGCGGCCACCCCGGCCATCGCGCAGGACGCCACCCCTGCCCCTGCTGCGCAGGAAGAAGAAAGCTATGGCAACGAGGTCGTGATCACCGCGACCCGCCGTAACGAAACCGTTCAGGACGTGCCGATCGCGGTGACCGCGGTTCCGGCCGCGCTGCTCGAAAATGCGGGCGTCGAGGATATTCGCGGGCTGGAGCAGCTCGCTCCGTCGCTGCAAAGCTCGACCGGCCAGTCGTCGGCGACCGGCACCACCCTCTACATTCGCGGTATCACCACCGCGGGCGACAATCCCGGTTTCGAGCCGGCAGTCGGCGTGTTCATCGACGGCGTGTTCCGCGCGCGCGCCGGTGTCGCCATTTCCGAACTGCCGCAGCTTGAGCGCGTCGAAGTGCTGCGCGGCCCGCAGGGCACGCTGTTCGGCCGCAACACATCGGCCGGTGCGCTGTCGATCTTCACCGCTCAGCCGGCGTTCGAACTCGGCGGCTATCTGGAAGGCAGCTACGGCAATTACAACGCATTCGAACTGAAGGGCGCGGTGACCGGCCCGGTGACCGACCAGCTCGCGCTGCGCGTCGATGGCGGCTATCGCAAGCGCGACGGCTATATCGAGGACGTCAATGCCGACCGGTCGTTCAACAATGTCGATCGCTGGTACGCGCGCGGCCAGGCGCTGTACGACACCGCCGCCTTCTCGATGCGCCTGATCGCCGATTATTATGAGACGGACGAGCAGTGCTGCGGCGCGATTTCGGTCGTGCGCGGGGCGTTCGCGCCGCTGATCGAGGGCATTGCCGGCGCGCAGGGCCTGGACGGTCTGTACACCGGCACGCAGCGTACCGTGAACGGCCTGCCGACCACGGTCGATCCCGAACAGCGCCGCATGGCCGCCTCACCCAACCGCGACCTTAGCGAGCGCGTGCGCGACTGGGGCCTGTCGGCGGAGATCAACGCCGATCTGACCGACGACATCAAGTTGACGTCGATCACCGCCTATCGCGACTGGCGGGTGCGGCGTAACCAGGACGTCGACTTCTCGGGCATCGACCGCGCCTATCGCGAGGGCTATCGCAACGAACTGGCCGATTTCACCCAGGAATTGCGCTTCCAGGGATCGGCGTTCGGCGGCGCACTCGACTGGCTGGTCGGCGGCTTCTACCTCAACGAAACCAACAAGGTCCACGATACGGTCCGCGTCGGCAATGACGGCAACCGCTATGTCGACTCGATCTTCAATGCGCTGGCCGGCCCGTCCTTCGGCGGATCGGTGCAGTTTTATGGCTCGCTCGGCCCCGCCCCGACTCCGGGCGCGGTGTTCCTGAACCCGGCGGTGCCGAACTCGTTCGCCGCCTATCAGGCCGCCTATGGCGCTGCACTCGCCCCGGTCGTCGGCTGTTTCCGCACCGCCGTCGGCGCCGCGCCGTCAGGTGTGGTTCCGGTCGCGACCTGCAACGCGCTCGGCTATTCGCCGACCCCGG
>DATIGZ010000324.1:0-18583 GCA_035481255.1 Sphingomonas sp.
CCCTGCCCCATTGGCTCGCGCTTACCCGGATCGCGATCGCCACCCGCGCCGAACACAAGGATCAGGCGCCCGGCGACATGCGGCTTCAACGCCGCGATGGCGGCCTCGAGCGCGTCAGGGGTATGGGCGTAGTCGACATAGATCGGTGCGCCGGTCCGGCTGATCGCCGCCCGCTCAAGCCGCCCGCGCACCGGCTGAAGTCGCGACAAATTGGCGAACGTCGTCGCGGCATCGCCGCCGGTCGCGATCACCAGCCCCGCCGCGATCAGCGCATTGGCCGCCTGATAGCCGCCGATGAGCGGCAGGCTCACGCGATGCTCCTGCCCCTCCGCCGCGATCACCAGCTTCTGGTCGAGCAGCGTCGGCTCACGCGAAACCAGCCGGATCGTGCTGCCATGCTCGCCCACCGTCATCACACGGTTGCCGCGCATCCGCGCGATATCGATCACGCGTTCCGAATGGGGGTCGTCAGCCCACACCACCGCCGCGCCGTCGGGATCGAGCACATCGGCGAAGAGGCGCAGCTTGGCGGTGAAATATTCCGCCATGTCGGCATGGTAGTCGAGGTGGTCGCGCGACAGATTGGTAAAGGCGGCCGCCGCCACCGGCAGTCCTTCGGTGCGATATTGCGAGAGACCATGGCTCGACGCTTCGAACGCCAGATGGGTCACACCCTCACGCGCCAGCCCCGCGACGTTGGAAAGGAAAGTGACGACGTCGGGCGTGGTCAGCCCGGTCGACACCGCTTCATCCGCGGTAGTCACGCCCAGCGTCCCGATCGACGCGGCGCTATGTCCCGCCATGCGCCAGAGTTGACGGACCATCTCGACCGTCGATGTCTTGCCATTGGTGCCGGTCACCGCCACCGCGGTTTCGGGGAAGGGCGCGAAGAACTTCGCCGCGATCCGCGCGAATTCGGTGCGGGGATGGTCGGTCGCGATGTGCACCGCGCCCTCGACCCGCGCCTCGGGCCGCGCGATCACCGCGATCGCGCCGCTCGCCACCGCCTGGGGAATGAAGTCCTCGCCATTGAAGCGCGCGCCGCGGAAGGCGCCGAACACGGTCCCGGGCGCCACCTTACGATGGTCGATGGCGAAGCCGGTCACGATGGTATCTTCGGCGTCGCCGGTCAGTTCGCCCAGTCTCACTCGTCCGCTCCCGGCGCGACGATCCGTGTCGCGGCCGCGACGGCGGCCCCCTTGGGCTTGTTCTTGGGTTCGGCTTTCCACAGCAGCGGCGTCACGTCAGCGACATTCACGTCGCGAGTCTCGTCCGGCACCACGCCCAGCATCGCGCCGGTGCGCATGATGACGCGGTTGACGACGGGGGCGGCGGTCCAGCCAGCGGTCGAGAAACCGAAGGTCTGGGCATTTCCGACAGGCGAATCGAGCATCACCAGCACCACATAGCGCGGCGCGTCCATCGGGAAAGCCGCCGCGAAGGTCGAGACGTTCTGATTGCGCTTGTAACCGCCTGCGCCGGGCACCTCGGCGGTACCGGTCTTGCCGCCGACACGATAGCCGGGAGCATCGGCCTTGCCGCCGGTGCCATGGGTAACGATCAGTCGCATCAGCTGACGCATCCGCGCGCTGGTCGCCTCGGAGATCACGCGACGGCCCGCCGGCGCCTTGCCCGGTTCGATCTTGCGCAGCGTCGCCGGGCGCCACACCCCGCCATTGACCAGCGCCGCATAGGCGCTGGCGAGATGCAGTGGCGTCACCGCGATGCCGTGACCATAAGCGGTGGTCATCACGGTCGTGCGCGCCCAATATTTGGGCCACAGCGGCGCGGCGTTGCCGCTCAGTTCGATATCGGGCCGCGAGTCGAACCCGAGCTTACGGAACATGCTCTCCATCCGGTCTTTGCCCAGCTCGTCGGCGATGCGCGCGGTGGCGATGTTGGACGAATGGATCAGCGTCTCGGGAATGTTGAGCCAGCGCTTCTGGGCATGATCGTCGCGGATGCGGAAACCGCCGACCTGAAGCGGCGCGGTGGCGTCATAGCGCTTGGCCATCGACGGCGCGACGCCGGTTTCGATTGCGAACGCCATGGTCAGCGGCTTGAAGGTCGAACCCAGCTCATAGACGCTCTGCGTCACGTTGTTGCGGAAATGCTCGGGATTCGACCCCTTGATGTTGTTGGGGTTGAAGGTGGGGAGCGAGGCCATCGCCACGACCTCGCCACTCGCGACGTCGAGAATCACCCCCGCCGCCCCCTTAGCCGTGAACGAGGCCATGGCCGCGCTCAACTCGCTCTCCAGCGCGGCCTGCGCGCGCAGGTCGAGCGAGAGCGCGACAGGCTTACCGCGCATCGCCGGATCGGTCAGCTGCTTGTCGAGCGCCAGCTCCATGCCGGTGACGCCGTTGCCGTCATAGTCGAGATAGCCGAGCACATGCGCGCCGAGGCTCGCCTGCGGATAGAGACGTTGCGGCTCGCGCGCGAATTCGATCCCCGGCTCGCCCAGCGCGTGGACCGCCGCCACCAGCTCGGGCACCGCGCGACGCTGGAGGTAGGTAAAGCGCGCGCCGCTGCTCAGCAGCTTTGCATATTCAGCCTCGCTCTTGCCCGGCAGCGTGGCGGCAAGCATCCGCGCCAGCTCCGCCTTGTCGCCGATCACCTTGCCCGGCCGCACGCCGATCGACCAGGCATCGATCGTCCGCGCGAGCGGGGCACCGTTGCGGTCGATCAGATCGCCGCGCAGCGGCACCAGCATCGCATTTACGCTGGTCGCCGCCGCCGGTTCGGCGAACAATGCGAGCAGCAGCAGCCGCCCGACGATCACCGAAATGCCTGCCGCGAACAGCAGCGCCAGGATCATCAGCCGCACATGCGCGACAGCAAGGCCCGCCTGCCGGTTTCCCGGCCGCGTGCGATTGCGGGGCGCAGGGGCGACGAGGACGGTCACCGGGCGCGGCGCGCCTCGGCTCGGACGCCCTTCATCAGGTCGCCGAAGCTCGAATCCTTGAGCAGGCTGCGGTCGAGCATCGCCACCGCTTCCTCCCTGCGCGTCTTGACTGCCGGCTTGACCGGCTTGACCGCGGCCGATGCGGCCAGCTGCGGTTTGCTCGCGACGGCCGCGGCCGGGGCCGCCTTCGTCACCACCGCCGCGACCGCCTTGCCCGCATCCACCTTCACGGCAGCCACCTTGACGGGCGTCGTCGCGACGGCAGAAGCCGCTACCGCCTGTGGCGTTTCCGCTGCCGCGTCGGGCACGCCCTCCGGCACCACCATCGCGGCATAGCGCTCCGCCATGCCGTCGCCCTCGAGCGCACGGAGCGAAGCGAGCGCGGTATCGCTCGCCAGGAACTGCTGCGGGGTCGGCGCGGTGTAGCGCATCACTTCGCCGTTCCAGCGTTCGAGCTGGGCAAGGTTGGCGCGCGTATCGAACTCGGTCTCGAGCTGGCGGATATCCTTATGCGCGGTCGCGATAGCGCGCTCCACCGCCTCAACCCGCGTACGCTCAGCCGCGACCATCGACGAGACGAGGTAACAGCCCGGCGCCACGATCAGCCCCGCAGCGTACCAGCCCAGTCCATTGAGTGCCTTGATCGCCATTTCCGCCTCCTCAACTCACCCACGCCGGAGCCGCGCTGCGCCGTGCGACGCGGAGCGTCGCGGACCGGGCACGCGGATTCGCCGCAATTTCTTCCTCACTCGGACGCACCGCCTTGGCCGGAGTCTCAAAGCTCGGCGCGCGCGCCGCCGCCACCGCCGGACGATGCCGCGAGCCGGCGGGCTCGCTGCCCGAGCGCTCGCGCAGGAATTTCTTGACCATCCGGTCTTCCAGACTGTGGAAGGTCACCACCGCCAGCCGGCCGCCCGGCTTGAGCACCCGCTCCGCCGCCGCCAGCCCCTCGGCCAGTTCATCAAGCTCGCGGTTCACATGGATGCGGATCGCCTGAAAGGTCCGGGTCGCCGGATCCTTCTTGTCGTGCGGCTTGTAGCCCAGCGCCTTGCGCACGACGTTGGCCAGTTCGCCAGTGCGGGTCAGCGGACGCGCGGCGACGATCGCCTTCGCCACACGGCGTGCGCGCGGTTCCTCGCCATAATGGAAGAGGACGTCGGCGATCTCCGCCTCATCCGCTTCGTTAACGAAATCGGCGGCGGTCATCCCCTCGCCCGCCATACGCATCGACAACGGACCGTCCTGCTGGAAGCTGAACCCGCGCTCGGCCTGGTCGAGCTGCATCGACGACACGCCGATATCCATCGCGACGCCGTCCACGGGCGTGAGGCCACGCGCTTCGAGTTCGCTGTCGAGCGCCGAGAAGGGCGCCTCGATCAGGATCAGCCGGCCTTCGCTCGCCGTGACGAGGGATTGGCCGCCTTCGATCGCGTCCGGATCGCGGTCAAAGGCGGCCACCTCGGCTCCCCGCTCGAGGAACGCCAAACTGTAGCCACCGGCACCAAAGGTCGCGTCGACGATGCGCGAACCGGGCTGGATCGCGAGCGCGTCGACGGTCTCGTCGAGAAGCACGGAGACGTGTGGCCGGGCATTGCTCACAGCGTCACCTTCTTCTCATCGAGGTGATAACGGCACGCGGCCTTCATGCTCTCGGGCAGGCTGGGGTGCGCAAGCAGCGTGGCCGGATCCCAAATCTCAACCACCGGCCCCACGCCATAGAAGAAGGCGTAGCCCGACTTGCGGATGCCGGCATGCTGACACAGCATCCCCGGCATGACGAAGCGGCCCGAGGGATCGAACGCGATATTCTCGCTGGGGCCGACGCCTTCGCGCCAGATGTTCGAATCCGCACGCCCGCGATCACCGGCATATTCCAGCGAACGCGCGTTGAGCCGCTCCATCAGGGCATCGAAGTAGGGCTCGTCATAGGCGATCAGGCAGCGGTCGCTCTCGTGGCTGGAGAGGATGGCGACACGGGCATCCTTGGAGTCGGCAGCGAAGCCGCTGTTCTTCTCGAGCGTGGCGCGCAGGGCCGAGGGGATGGCGACGCGACCCTTGTCGTCGACCAGCTGCAACCCCACGCCTCTGTACCCCGTTCGGTTCACTCCCGCCCTCGCTTGCGGCGGGCAAACCTTTCCCGTCTCCGGAAGCGCACGTCGCCGCGCGCCCCGGACCCGATTCCGGCTGACGATAAGGTTGCCCTGTTAACCAGCGGCGTATCTTATGCGCCAATGGTTTTCAATGCCTGAACGCGGGAATCTACGGTAATTGGCCCCACTTTCTGCCTGATATGGGACGTGTTTCAGTGATATTCGGCAGCTGATCCCTGTTTGTTCAAACCGTCGTAACGCGTTTTGTACGGCTGAATCGCATTGCGCGGAATCGATCCGGAGGGCCGGGGCGGATTGTGGGGCGATTTCCCGTGGCGTACCGCTGAGCGGCAGCCCGGCCCGTCACTTGGCGGGAATGGGATAAGGCGTGATCGCCGGCGCGGGAGTTTCCGCCGTGCGCGGCGCAATGCCGAGCTCGGCGATCGGCTCGTCCTTTTCGAGGCCAGCATCGTTGACGATGACGCCATCGGTCATGTTGGCGACGACCTCCGGTTTCGACCCGCCATCGGCGACCACCGGATCCTCCTTATTGGCCGAGGAAAAGATCGCGCTCGCGATGCCGATCAGCAGCAGGACCGTGGCCAGCCCGGTGAGGCCGACGCGGACGCGCTGCATGCTTTGCTTGGGATCGGTCGGAAGCGACTTCATAGCGGTGTGGCATAAATGTAACGCCTTACCGGCCTTTTGCGAAGCCCTGTTTTACGCTTGCGTCAGGCCCGGTCGAGCCAGGGCGGCACCGGCAGCCCCTTGGACCGCAGCCAATCGCCATTGTACAGCGTTGAAAGATAACGGAATCCGGTATCGCACAGGATCGTCGCGATGCGCTTACCCGGCCCCAGTTCGCGCGCCAGCCGCACCGCGCCCGCGACGTTGATGCCGGAAGACAGGCCCAGACATAGCCCCTCCTCCGCCAGCAGCCGCTCGACCCATTCCAACCCCTCCTCGTCGGAGATGCGGAACTGGGTATCGATCGGCGCACCTTCGAGATTGGCGGTGATCCGCCCCTGCCCGATGCCCTCGGCGACCGAGTTGCCTTCGGCCTTCAGCTCACCATGCGCGTAATATTCGTACAGCGCCGCGCCGTGCGGATCGGACAGCGCGATCGTCACGCGCTCGTCCTTCTCCTTCAGACCAAGGCCGACGCCGGCGATCGTCCCGCCGGTGCCCGCCGCGCAGGTGAAGCCGTCGATGCGGCCCTCCATCTGCGTCCAGATCTCCTCGGCGGTTGTCACGATATGCGCCTTGCGGTTGGCGATATTGTCGAACTGGTTGGCCCAGATCGCGTTGGGCGTCTCTTCGGCGATGCGACGGCTGGTGTGCACGAAATGGCCGGGATTCGAATAGGGCGCGGCGGGCACGAGGACGAGTTCGGCCCCGAGCGCGCGCAGCGTGTCCATCTTCTCGCGGCTCTGCGTCTCGGGCATGACGATGATCGTCTTGTAGCCCTTGGCGTTGGCGACCAGCGCCAGGCCGATGCCGGTGTTGCCCGCGGTGCCCTCGACGATCGTACCGCCCGGCGCGATCAGCCCGCGCGCCTCGGCGTCCTGCACGATGAACAGTGCCGCGCGGTCCTTCACGCTCGCGCCCGGATTGGCGAATTCGCACTTGCCGAAGATGTCGCACCCGGCGGCTTCGCTTGGCCCCTTGAGGCGCACCAGCGGGGTGTTGCCGATCAGGGCGATGGTATCGTTTGCGACTTGCATCGGGCGACCATAGCCACGGCCCGCCGCGCACGGCAAGCAAGCGATGCTTGGCGCCCGGCAACATCCTGACGCATTTGCTTGACCCGCCACCGCTCATTGACTACAAGTGTAGTCATAAGGTTGGGAGAGGATAAATGACCCGCATTTCCTTTGTCGCGATCGTCTCTATCGCACTGCTCGCCGCGCCGGGCAGCGCACACGATCGAGCCGGCGAGAAGCTGTCCGCGGCGATTCACAGCGAGATGGCCGCGCAGGGACCGATCGTGACCGTCGAGGATCGGGCGCTGATCGCGAAAAAGTGCGGTCAAAGCCTCGACGAAACGACGGATTCGAATATCCAGATCAACGACGACGCGCTGCGTTGCGCCAACGGCAAGCGCGTCGCCGTGGACGGCGAGATCCGCGCGATGACCCGACGCATTTCGGCGCGGGCGGAGCGGCACGTCGAGCACGCGATGAAAAGCGCTGCGGTCGCGCGCGCGCAGGCCGAGGTCGCGCAAGAAGCGGCGGCACGGGCGATAGAAGAGGCGCGCGCAGCCCTCAAGCAGCGCTAGGCCCAATTCCTACGCGACGCCCGCCCTTTGGAGGTGCGGGCCGAGCCGGCCAGTCAGCCACAGGAAGAACATGCGATAGTCGCTGACCAGCGACCAGAGCGGATAAGTGAAGGTCGCCGGGCGGTTCTTTTCCACGCCGAAATGCGCCGCCCAGGCAAAGCCATAGCCTGCCAGCGGAATGGCGAGGAACCACCAGCTGTTGAGCCAGAGCCCCGCCGCCAGCGCAGCGAAGGTCAGCGTCGTTCCGGCATAGTGCAGCGCCCGCGTCTGCACCTTCGCGTGTTCGCGAAGATAATAGGGCCAGAAGTCGGCATAGCGGGTGATCGCGCGCGCCATGTGGCGATGCTAGGACGGCGGCGTGACCCAATCAACTCCCCGTAAATCGAGCTTCCCGCCCGTCGTCGATCCCGCGGTCCGCATCCTCATCTGCGGCAGCCTGCCCGGCGATCGCTCGCTCGCCGCACGGCAATATTATGCGCATCCGCAGAACCAGTTCTGGCGGCTGATGGCGGCGGTGGTCGATCGCGATCTGCCCGCCCTCGCCTACCCCGATCGCCTCGCTGCGCTGCTGGAGGCGCATGTCGGGTTGTGGGACGTCGTCGCCACCGCGCATCGTCCCGGCAGCACCGACGCCGCGCTCAGCGCAATCGCGCCCAACGACATCGCCGCGCTCGCCGCAACGCTCCCCCATCTGCGCGCCATCGCCTTCAACGGTGGCACCGCGCTGAAGCACGGGCTGAGGCAGTTGGGCGCGTCCGGCTACGCCACCGTGGCCCTGCCCTCCTCCAGCCCGCTCCACACCATTGGCTTCGACGCCAAGCTCCCGGGCTGGATGGAACTGCGCGATCATCTCCGTCATTGATCGCAAGCGGCATCCGCCGCGCCACAGGAGAGAGCCATGCCCCAACCCTTCGCGATGCGCGGACTCGACCATATCGTGCTGCGCGTCGCCGATCTGCCGCGCATGCTGGCCTTCTATCACGACGTGCTCGGCTGCACCGACGAGCGCGCGCAGCCCGAACTCGGTCTTTACCAGCTCCGTGCCGGTGCCTCGCTGATCGATCTGGTCACGCTCGACGGCAGGCTCGGGGCGAGCGGCGGTGCCGCGCCGGGCAAGGAGGGCCGCAACCTCGACCATTTCGCGCTGGCGATCGAGCCGTTCGACCGCAATGCGCTGGGCGAGCATTTCGCCGCGCACCGGGTCGAGATCCTCGAGGAAGGGCCGCGCTACGGCGCCGAGGGCGAAGGCCCGTCCGTCTACATCCGAGACCCTGAGGGCAATGTCGTCGAGCTCAAGGGACCGACGTACAATTAAAGACATAAAGAAGTCTTTATATCTTACTTGACACCCGCCCCCGTCAGCGCGATGCTGATGGGGTCGAAGGTGCTTCGGTCGGCGTGTCCGCTCCGAAGCTAAGATGGGAAGCCGGTGCGAATCCGGCGCTGCCCCCGCAACTGTAAGCGGAGAGCGGCGGTCGATACGTGTCACTGGGAGGCCAGCCTCCCGGGAAGGCCAGACCGTCCGCGTTGACCCGTGAGCCAGAAGACCTGCCCGCGACACGATAACGTCCACCGGCGGGGTGCCCGGTCTGGCCGCATGCGCAATGCGCGGCCGGGATCGCCTCCGGTGGCGCAGGCCCGCACGCGTCCGGCTTCTCCCCGCCTTCTTCGGGGTAGAAGATCAATGACCGTCACCATCGCCACGCTCGGCTTTCCGCGCATCGGCCCGCGCCGTGAACTCAAGCACGCTCTCGAATCCTACTGGTCGGGAAAGTCCGACGAAGCCGCCCTGCTCGAATCCGCGGCGGGCCTGCGCACCGCCGCCTGGGCGCGGCAGACCGCGCTCGGCGCCGACTGGCTGCCGTCCAACGATTTCTCGCTCTACGACCACGTCCTTGACCTGAGCGTGATGCTCGGCGCGATCCCTGCCCGCTACGGCGCGGCGGACGGCGAGGCGACGCTCGCCACCTATTTCGCGATGGCGCGCGGGACGACCGGATCGCACGAAGGCTGCGCCCATTCGCACAGCCTGACCGCGTGCGAGATGACCAAATGGTTCGACACCAACTACCACTATATCGTCCCTGAGCTGTCCGCCCGACAGAAGCTCGCGCTCGGCCGCCTCAAGATCGTCGAGGAATATCGCGAGGCGAAGGCACAGGGCTATGAGACCCGCCCGGTCCTGCTCGGCCCGGTCACCTGGCTCAGTCTGGTCAAGGCGAGCGGCGTCGATCCGTTCGACTATCTCGACGAGCTGCTCGGCCTCTATGGCGTGATCCTCAATCACCTCGCCCATGCCGGTGCCGAATGGGTTCAGATCGACGAGCCGATCCTCGTCACCGACCTCAGCGAACAGCAGCGCCGCGCCTTCACCCGCGCCTATGCCCGGCTCGCGCGCTCGACGCCTCAGATCATGCTGACCACCTATTTCGGCGGGCTCGGCGACAATCTCGGCCTCGCCACCGCGCTCCCGGTCGCCGGCCTGCACGTCGATCTCGTCCGCGCGCCCGAACAGCTCGATGCCGTGCTCAAGGCAGTGCCCAAGTCGCTCGCCCTCTCGCTCGGCGTGATCGACGGCCGCAACATCTGGCGCGCCGACCTCGCCACCCTGCTCGACCGCATCGAGCCGCTGGCGGCGGAGCGCGACCTGATCCTCGCCCCGTCCTGCTCGCTGCTCCACGTCCCCGTCGATCTCGGGCTGGAGAGCAAGCTCGACGCCGAGGTCCGCCAATGGCTCGCCTTTGCGGTGCAGAAGGTGGAGGAGCTCAACACGCTCAAGCGCGCGCTCAACGAGGGCCGCGGTGCCGTCGCCGCCGAGCTGGAGGCGTCGTCGCAGGCCGCCGCCAACCGCCGCACCTCACCGCGAATCCATGACGCCGCGGTCGCCGCGCGCATCGCGGCGGTCACGCCCGACATGCGCGAACGCCGCTCGGATCATCCGACCCGCATCGCCGCGCAGGCGGAGGTTCTGGGTCTCCCGCTCTTTCCGACCACCACCATCGGCTCTTTCCCCCAGACCGCGGAGGTCCGCAGCGCCCGCGCCGAGTATAACCGCGGCAATCTCGACGCCGCCGCCTATGAGGCGTTCCTGCGCGCGGAGACGCTGCGCGCGATCCGCTGGCAGGAGGAAGCCGGGATCGACATGCTCGTCCATGGCGAGTTCGAGCGCAACGACATGGTCCAGTATTTCGGCGAGCAGCTCGCCGGCTTCGCCTTCACGGTGAACGGCTGGGTCCAGAGCTACGGTTCGCGCTGTGTCCGCCCGCCGGTCCTCTATGGCGACGTGTCGCGCCCGAACCCGATGACCGTCGAATGGTGGCGCTATGCGCAGAGCGTGACCAACAAGCCGGTCAAGGGCATGCTCACTGGCCCGGTGACGATCCTCAACTGGAGCTTCGTCCGCGACGACCAGTCGCGCGAAGCCTCATGCCGCCAGATCTCGCTCGCGATCCGCGACGAGGTGCAGGATCTCGAAGCCGCCGGCTGTCAGGCGATCCAGATCGACGAGGCTGCGCTGCGCGAAGGCTTGCCGCTGCGCCGCAAGGACTGGCAGCCCTATCTCGACTGGGCGGTCGATTGCTTCCGCCTCTCCGCCGCCGGGGTGGCCGACGCGACCCAGATCCATACGCATATGTGCTATTCGGAGTTCAACGACATCCTGCCCTCGATCGGCGCGATGGACACCGACGTGATCTCGATCGAGACCGCACGTTCGCAGATGGAGCTGCTCGAGGGCTTCGCGGCCTATGACTATCCCAGCGCGATCGGGCCGGGCGTGTACGACATCCACGCCCCGCGCGTGCCGGGCGAGGAGGAGATGGTCGCGCGGATGCGGCTCGCCCAGCTTCACCTCAGCCCGTCGCAACTATGGGTGAACCCCGATTGCGGTCTCAAGACCCGCAAGTGGGAGGAGGTCCGCCCCGCAATCGACGCGATGGTCGCCGCCGCCCGCACGTTGCGCGCCGAAGTGACAGTGGGCGCCTGACATGAGCGAGCGTCACGTCACCGAAGAGCCGCAGGGTGAGCCGATCGTCCGCCTGATCGACATGGTCTTTCCGGGCGATACCAATCACCATGGCACGCTCTTCGGCGGCGTGGCGCTCGCGCACATGGACAAGGTCGCGTTCCTCGCCGCCAGCCTCCACGGCCGCGCGCCGTTCGTCACCGCCGCCTCACAACGGATCGACTTCGCCGCGCCTGCCCGCGCGGGCGAGATGGTCGAGGCATCGGGCCGCATCGTCCGCGTCGGCACCAGCTCGCTAGACGTCGAGATCGCGCTGGTCGCCGAGGCGCCGGTCAGCGGCGAGCGGCGGCTGTGCACCCGCGGGGTCTTCACGCTGGTCGCGGTCAGGGGACCGAACACCCGCCTGCCGTTGCCCCCGCTCGCGTCGACACCGGACCCCGAGCCCGGCGTGCTGCGCATGGCCGAAATGGTCTTCCCGCCCCAGACCAACCATTACGGCACGCTCTATGGCGGCGACGCGCTCAGGATGATGGGCAAGGCCGCCTTCATCGCTGCCACCCGCCATGCCCGCGCCGTGATCGTGATGACCGCGTCCGACCGCATCGACTTCACCTCCCCGATCCGCACCGGCGAGATGGTCGAGCTGGTCTCGCGCATTCGCATGACCGGGCGCAGCTCGGTCGCGGTCGGGGTCGAGCTATGGGCGGAGAACCTGCTGACGGGCGATCGCCGCCGGTCTGCCGCAGCGACCTTCACCATGGTGGCGGTGGGACCGGACGGGCGGGCGACGCCGATCACATCCGTACCGAAGTCTGCCATCGCATCCACTTGAAGTACTTGCGCTTCGCCGTCTGATAGCGCCTTGTGCGGGAAATGAATCCAGCATCGCCTATCGCTGAAGTCGACGGTTATCGCGCCGCTCTGGGACTCGGACTCGGCGAACGGGGACTTGCGCGCCGCGAAGCGGCGTTAAAACGCGCATATGAACTGCGATCCTTCGAGATCGAGCTATTCTGGAAGCGCGCAACCTTCTTCTTTGCCGGACAAGTCGCGATCTTCGCCGCGCTGGCGGTCATGATCCGCTTCGATCAGATGCAAAGCTTCTATGCGCTGCCCGTCGCGCTACTGGGTGTTTGCACGGCGTGGCTCGGCTGGCGCTCCGCGCAGGGCGCCAAGTTCTGGCAGCAAAACTGGGAACGTCACATCGACATCCTCGAGGACGATATCGAAGGCCGCCTGCACAAGATCGTCTGGCTGGGCGCGGACGGCCCGAGCTATTCGGTTTCGCGTGCGCAAATCTATCAGTCGCTCTGTCTGCTGAGCTTCTGGCTGATCATGGCAGGGGTTGTTGCTTTCCGGTTGCTCGCCCCGATCGAGCCGTCCGTCGCGGGGCGGGCGGTCATGCTTATCGTTGTCGCCGGATATTACGCCGTTATTCAAGATTGGGCGCGCGGCAATCTTGTGTCCGGGCTTGATCGCAACCCGACATCCTTCGTGGTTCGGGCATTCCCGGGAGCCGGTATTCCGTAGCGTGACTCCGCCGCGTTGTTCTATTATTGTTCCCACATGGCTTCCGCGGCGCTTCTCGACCTGCCCTCGCGGCCGCTGCGCTGGCTGTATCTCGACCTCAACAGCTTCTTCGCGGCGGTCGAGCAGCAGCTGAACCCCGACCTGCGGGGCAAGCCGATCATCGTCGCACCGGTCAATAGCGACACCACCGTCGCGATCGCCGCATCGGTTCAGGCGAAGAAGTTCGGCATCGGCACCGGCACCCCGGTGTGGGAAGCGAAGCGGCTGTGCCGCGACCTGATCGTTACCGCCGGGCAGCATGAGAAATATGTCGAGTTCCACAATCTGATCGTCGAGGAGATCTGGAAGCACATCCCGGTCACTGCGGTCGGATCGATCGACGAGGTCGCCTGCCGCCTGCTCGACAATGAAAACGATCCCGAGACCGCGATCGCGCTGGCCAAGCGGATCAAGGCGGGCATCCGCGCCAATGTCGGCGAATGCCTCACCTCATCGGTCGGCATCGCCCCCAATCGCCTGCTCGCCAAGCTGGCGTCGGACATGCAAAAGCCTGACGGTCTTACCGTGCTGACGCAGGACATGCTCCCCCACCGGTTGTTCGCACTCAAGCTGCGCGACATCGCCGGGATCGGCGCGAAGATGGAGAAGCGGCTCGCGCAACAGGGCATTCTCGACATCGGGCAATTGTGCGAGCGCCGCCCCCGTGATGCCGGATCAGCATGGGGCGGGGTCAATGGCGACCGGCTCTGGTATCTGCTCCACGGCTTCGATCTGCCCCAAAAGCCGACGCAGAGCCGCACCATCGGACACAGCCATGTCCTCTCGCCCCGCAAGCGCGGACTAGAGCCGACGCGCCTGACCGCCCGCCGCCTCGCGCTCAAATCTGCGAGCCGGTTGCGGCGCAAGGGCTATGTCAGCCGGCTGCTCGTCCTTCACGCGCGGTTCGAGGATGATAAATCGACCTGGCGCACCTCGATCAAACTACCCTCGACGCAGGACAGCTTCACCGTTCTGCACGCGCTCGATTCGATCTTCCCACGGCTCGCCGACGTCGGCCGCGCCCGCTCCGGCGGTTTCGCGATCCGCATGATTGGCGTGACACTGGCCGAAATCGCCCCGCTGGAGGGCGAGCAGGAGTCGCTGTTCGCCGCGCTAGACCCCAATGACCCGCTCGCGCGGGAGACCCGCACGCTCTCGCTCAGCAAGGCGATGGACAGAATCAACGAGAAGTTCGGTCGGCACGCGGTGTCGGTGGGACCGATGGATGGCAGCCGGGTCGACCGTGTAGGAACAAAAATTGCGTTCGGCCGCATTCCCGACCTCGATGAATTTCACGAGTGAATCCGGAAACTTCCCTATTGCACCGCAAAACAGTTCGTTTGGCGGTATAACGTATCTCTTGACGTTAAATGCTGCATAAGCAAAAGGAGCGCCCGCTATGAAGATGCGTCTCCTCCCCGCTGCCGTCGCGATCGCGCTGCTGCCGCTCGCAGCCTGTAAACCCGAGCCCGAAGTCGTCACCGACCGCGCGCCCGATCCCATGGAAACCGCGTTGAAGAACGCCGCGCCGGTCGAGCTTCCGCCGGCGATCAAGGCGTCGGTCTCGATGCGCTGCCAGCCGGGCAACGCGCTGGTCTTCGCCGAGTTCTTCCAGGGCGACAAGCTGGTTAAGCTGCGCACCGAGAAGAACGGCCCGGCGACCGACCTCAAGGCCGCCGAAGCCGGCCAGCCCTTCACCGCGGAGGGCGGCTACAAGCTCACCGGCAACGAGAAGTCGGCCACGGTCGAGCTTCCAGGCAAGGGTTCGCTCGCCTGCAAGGGCTGACCTTCCAGCCTTTCTCCAAATCGAAGAGGCCGGCGGCACAAACCGCCGGCCTTTTTATTTTGCGGCGCGACTCTTTCTTCGGGCGCATGTCACATCCGCGCCGCGCCGCTCGTCATGTCAGTGCAACCCCAATGAGGACCACGACAATGACCCCGAAGCTCAATCCTTACACCGCCGCCCCCAGCGTCATGAAGCCCTGGTTCGCGGCCTCCACCGCGATCCAGAACAGCCTCGAACCCTCGCTGATCGAGCTGGTCAAGATCCGCGCCTCGCAGATCAACCAGTGCGCCAACTGCATCAACATGCACACGGAGGAAGCGCGTGCGCAGGGCGAAACCGAGAAGCGCATCTACCTGCTCTCGGCGTGGCGCGAGGCTCCCGGCTACACCCCGCGCGAGCGCGCCGCGCTCGGCTGGGTCGACGCCTTGACGCGGCTCTCCGAAGGCCACACCCAACGCGAGGCCTATGAGGCGCTGGCCGCCGAATTTACCGAGGAGGAGCAGGTGAAGCTGACCCTGATGATCAACATCATCAACGGCTGGAACCGCCTTGCGGTCGGTTTCGACTTGTGGATCGAACCTGCCGCCGTCAAGGCGACGCAGGCGGCCGCGTGACGCCGAGCGATCTTGAGGGCGCAGCGGAATCGTTCGATCCGCTGCGCCCGAAGCTCATCCGAGTCGCCTATCGCATGCTCGGCTCGGTCGCCGATGCCGAGGATGTGGTGCAGGAAGCGTTCGTCCGCTGGATGGGAACCGATCGCTCGGAGGTGCGCGAGCCAGAGGCGTTCCTGCGCCGCACCGTCACGCGCCTGTGCCTGGATCAGCTCAAATCCGCTCGCCACCAGCGCGAGACATATATCGGCCCGTGGCTCCCCGACCCGGTGGTCGAGGAGGAACCGGAGGAGGACGTCACCCTCCCCCTGATGCTCGCGCTCGAGCGCCTCTCGCCGCTCGAACGCGCCGCCTTTCTTCTGCACGACGTGTTCGGTGTCTCGTTCGATGAGATCGCGAAGACGCTCGACCGCGACGCCACCGCCTGCCGCCAGCTCGCCGCGCGCGCCCGCGCCCATGTCCGCGAATCCCGCCCGCGCTTTGCGGTCGAACAACAGCACGGCCTCGCGATCGCCGAAGCCTTCTTCGCCGCCTCACGCACGGGTGACATGACCGCGCTCGGTGCAATGCTCGCGGCGGATGTCAGCATGCACTCGGACGGCGGCGGCAAGCGTGCCGCGGCGATGCAGCTGGTGCTCGGCCTCAAGCATGTGATGAAACTGCACAAGTCGCTCGGTGTGCTGTTCCGCAAATACGGGTCGCAGCTGGTGCGCACCGGCTTCGTCAACGGCCTACCCGGTTTCGTCACGATGGAGGCGGACGGCGAGATCCAGACCACCGCGCTCGAGATCGAGGATGGCCGCATCGTCGCGATCTACGTAACCCGCAACCCTGACAAGCTGCGGCATCTGCACTAGGCGTCGATCCGCTCCATCACGAAGCGTACCCGTTCCGCGATGGTGGCCAGCGGCAGCGGCACGAGTGCGTAGCCGAGTTCCGCGTAGACGCGCGTCATCATGTCATGCGTCACCGCTGCCTCGGTTTCGTCCTGCTTTCGCTCGGCATCCCGCGCATAGATCGCGGGCCAGTGCGGCGCGATGAACACCATGCGGTTGTAGCGGAACGCTGCCGCCGCGCGCTCGGCCTCCGCGGGCACCGGCAGTCCGCACACGCGCAGGTAGCCAATCACGTCCGGAATACCGCGATCCAGCACAACCGGCCCCGCGAGCGTCCGCGCCTCGTCATGCGAACGCAGCTCCCGCTCCAGCATCCGCGCCGCAAACGCCACGCGATCCTTCCACGGCAGCGCGTCGCCGCCACGCGCGACTTGGACGCGGATAATCGCTCGTCCTGCTTCGGGCATCGTCGCAATCCCCTGTACGGCCAGCGCCGCGATCAGGCTCGACTTGCCCGAGCCCGGCCCGCCGGTGACCACGAAGAGATGGTCTGTCGTCATCTTGTTATCTCCATCGGGAAGATTGATGATGGTCGCGCCGGATGATCCGGCGCGTTTGGTGGTTCGGAGGCAGGGCTTGGCGACGGTCGCGATCTACAGCCTGAAGGGCGGCGTCGGCAAAACCACGCTCGCGGTCAATCTCGGCTGGTGCGCCGCCACCCTCTCGGCACGCCGCACCTTGCTTTGGGATCTCGATCCGCAGGCCGCCTCGACCTTTCTGCTCGGCGGCGGGAAGGGCAAGGCTCAGGCGCAATCGGTGTTCACCAAAGACGTCGAGCCGTCAAAGCTTGCCCACGCGACCGCCACCGACCGGCTCGACCTGATCGGCGCTGATGCCTCGCTGCGCGGCCTCGATCTCTTGTTCCACGAACTCGACAAGAAGAAACGCCTCGCCAAGCTGCTCGGCCAGCTCGACAAGGCCTATGACCGGATGCTGCTCGACTGTCCCCCGGGTCTCACCGAAACCAGCGAGCAAGTGATGCGCGCCGCCGATCTCATCGTGGTCCCCGTCATCCCCTCTCCGCTGTCCGAACGCGCGCTGGCCGAGGTCGAAGCACATCTCGGCGGCGCCGGAAGCAAGAGAGGAAAGGTGCCGCTGATGCCCGTCCATTCGATGGTCGACCGCCGCCGCAAGCTGCACGCCGAGGCGCTCGAGCGGCACCCCAACTGGCCCGTTATACCGATGGCCAGTGTGGTCGAGACCATGGCCACCCGGCGCGCGCCGATCGGCGCATTCGCGGGCCGCACCACGGGTGGCAAGGCCTTTGCCGATCTGTGGCAGGCGATTGAGAAGCGTCTCGCCAAACCTCCAAAAACGGCGTCAAAGAAGCAATGACCCGCCCCACCCCCCGCTCGGCCGATCTCGATCCCGATCTGGTGCTGCGCGCCTATGCGATGGGCGTGTTCCCGATGGCCGAGCATCGCGACGAGGCCAGTGTCTTCTGGGTCGAGCCGCGCCAGCGCGCGATCATGCCGCTCGACGGATTCCACCTCTCGCGCTCGCTGCGCAAGACCATCGCGGGCGACCGGTTCCGCGTCACCGCCGACGCCGCGTTCGAACAGGTGATCGCGCTCTGCGCCGAGTCGGCGCCCGACCGGCCCGATACCTGGATCAACCCTGCGATCGAGAAGGTGTTCGCCGAGCTGCATCGCCGCGGCTTTGCCCATTCGATCGAGGCGTGGGATGGCGACCAGCTCGTCGGCGGCCTCTACGGCCTAGCGCTCGGCCGCGCCTTTTTCGGGGAATCTATGTTCAGCCGCGCGCGTGATGCGTCGAAGGTCGCGATCGCGGCGCTGGTGGCACGGCTGCGCGTCGGCGAATTCGAATTGCTCGACTGCCAGTTCATGACGGACCACCTCGCCTCGCTGGGCGCGGTGGAGGTTCCGCGCGAGACCTATCTCTCGATGCTGTCCGTCGCGCTCGGCGAAGGCTCCGCCGGCCTGGCCTCAGGGGTGGCCGGGGTCTCGGCCGATTTCGACGCGCTCGACGCCTTCGCCGCCGCGCCGCTGCCCGACGCGCCCGCGCTCACCTCTTCGCCGCCGGTCTCCGGGAAGGTCATCGCGCAGCTCTTGACCCAGACGTCATAGACCGGATGTTGAACCACATTGAGCGCCGGACGCTCCTTGTAGAGCCAGCCGGAAAAGGCACGCTTCCACTTGCCGTCCGCCTCGCGCACATCGACCTGCGCGAAGGCCCCGGTATAGGGCTCACCCTCCCAAGGCGCGGTCTTCTCGCACGCGCGCAGCCGCAGGATCACATCGCCGGCGCGCACTGCCTGCCCGGGCTTCAATGAGATATCGCGCGCCTGACCATTTCGCTTGTTGAGCAGGCCTAGTACCGCCACGCGCTCGGCCATCGGCGTGGCACCCGCGGTCAGCGCTGCGCTGTTCGCCGCGTCCACCGTGACCACCTCCTCGCCCGGCCCCGCCTTGGGCGCGACGTCCACCGTGTCGGCGGCGGCGGTCTTGTTCTGCGGTGCGTCCC
>DATIGZ010000325.1:0-1762 GCA_035481255.1 Sphingomonas sp.
GGTCGTTGGCGAAGGCACCGGCGTGGTCAAGTTCTTCAACGGCCAGAAGGGCTTCGGCTTCGTCGTCCGCGACGATGGCGGTGAAGACGTGTTCGTGCACATCAGCGCGGTCGAGCAGGCGGGCCTCACGGGCTTGGCCGAGGGCCAGCCGCTGGGCTTCACGCTCGTCGATCGCGGCGGCCGTATCAGCGCGACCGAGCTCAAGATCGAGGGCGAGCCGCTCCCGGTCGAGGATCGCGGCCCGCCGCGCGACCGTGACGGTCCGCGCGCAGGTGGCGCCGGTGGCCCGCAGCGTCAGCTGACCGGCGAGAAGGCGACCGGAACGGTCAAGTTCTTCAACGCGATGAAGGGCTTCGGCTTCATTCAGCGCGACGACGGTCAGCCCGATGCGTTCGTGCATATCAGCGCCGTCGAGCGCGCCGGCATGCCGACGCTCAACGAAGGCGACCGGCTCGAGTTCGAGCTGGAGGTCGATCGCCGTGGCAAGTACGCCGCGGTGAACCTGACGCCGTCGCAGTAACGGGACGCGCACCATGCTCCGGCTGATCGCGGCCGGGCGCGGAGCGACAATGGGGGTCGCCCTGGCCATGCTGGCCGGGGCGGCCCCGATTGTTTCTGCGCCACTCGCTTCGGCATCCCCCCCTGCTCCGCCCCAGACGGCGGACGCACAGCCGCCCGAATCGACTCCCATGCCGGCGGTCGAGGTGGCGCGGGTGATCGCGACCCATCCGCACGATAGCGAAGCATTCACCCAGGGGCTGTTCTTCAGCGACGGGCGGTTGTTCGAAAGCACAGGCCAGCACGGCGAATCGGCGATCCGCGAGCTCGACCTCGCCACCGGCAAGGTGAAGCGCGAAGTAAGGCTGCCCGCGCAGTATTTCGGCGAGGGCAGTACCGGCTGGGGCAAGACGATCGTCAGCCTCACATGGAAGCACGGCAAGGGCTTCCGCTGGGACCGCGACAGCTTCCGCAAGCTCGGCGAGTTCGCCTATTCCGGCGAGGGCTGGGGGCTGACGCAGGACGGCGACAGCCTGATCCTGTCCGACGGCACCAGCGAGTTGCGCTTCCTCGACCCCAAGAGCTTCGCCGAGCGGCGGCGGGTGCGCGTCACCTGGCGCGGGAAGCCGGTGGGGCAGATCAACGAACTGGAATATGTGCGCGGCGAGGTGCTGGCCAATATCTGGCATAGTGGCCTGATCGCGCGGATCGATCCTCGAAGCGGTGTGATCAAGGGCGTGATCGACCTGCGCGCGGTCATCGAATCGGTCGCGATGCGCGACAGCGAGGCGGTGCTCAACGGCATCGCCTATGACGCGAAGGCCGGAAAGCTCTACGTCACCGGCAAACGCTGGCCCAAATTGTTCGAGATCGCACTGCCCGGCGGCTGAGCGCTATTTCGCTACCGGCTCCGCGCGCCAGGTGGTGAGCCAGTTCACCGACCCGCGGCATTCGGGCATCGATCGCGCCTCGACCAGCCGGAACATCGCGCCGTCCCAGACATAGGCCTCAGCGCTGCCGCAGTCGCCGATCCCGCGGCCCTTGTTGTAGCTTTCGAGTCGTCCCGTCTTCGCGTCGAAGCTGGCATTGACCAGCGTGGGCCGGCCGTCTTGCGCCTCCGTGATACCTGGTGACGAATCGAACTTCGCCAGCACCGGCTGTGCGCCCGCGCTGAGAATATAGGGCTCAGTCGAGAAGTTGTACGCGCCGCTCCCGCAGGGCAGCAGCACCAGCGTCTTGCCACCGCCGAGCGCGAACCGGTCGG
>DATIGZ010000326.1:0-2427 GCA_035481255.1 Sphingomonas sp.
CCGGACGGAAAGCCGCTGCCGCTGTTCGAGAGCGGGGCGATCCTGATCTACCTCGCGGAGAAGACCGGCAAGTTCCTCAATCCGGCGCGGCGCTATGAGACGATCGCGTGGGTGATGTGGCAGATGGGCGGGCTGGGGCCGATGTTCGGACAGCTCGGCTTCTTCCACAAATTCGCCGGGCGGGAGTATGAGGATAAGCGCCCGCTGGAGCGGTACGTCAGCGAATCCAAGCGCTTGCTGGGCGTTCTCGATGCGCGGCTGCAGGATCGCGAGTGGATCGTCGACGACTATTCGATCGCGGACATCGCCTCGCTCGGCTGGGTGCGCAACCTGATCGGTTTCTATGAGGCGCGCGAGCTGGTCGGGTTCGACGATTTCAAGAATGTCGCGGCGTGGCTCGAGCGCGGGCTGGCGCGGCCGGGCGTGCAGCGCGGGTTGCAGGTGACGGCGAAGGGGTAAGGGGCCTCATATCCCTCTCCCCTCCGGGGGGAGAGGGATGCTCCGGCCTCAGGCCGCGACCGGCTCCGCGTCGTTGGCGCATGCTCGCCGATTGGCCGGGCGATCGCTGATGCGGGCGACCCAGGCGTCGATCGCTTCGCTTTCGGGGAAGACGTGGCGCGCCCAGGCGACGGTCGATCCCGCCATCACATCGACCGCGGTGAAGCGCTCGCCCATCAGATACGGGCCGCCGGCGAGGGCGGTTTCGAGACGCCGGACGACCTGGCGATAGGATTTCTCGGCCATCGGATTGCCCTCCGCGCCGCCATAGAGGCGCATGAAGATCGCCGGCTCCAGCTCGGTCGCGAGCCACATCAGCCACGCGAGGAACGGGCCGCGCTCGGGCGATCCGGCAGGGAAACCCAGCCCTGAGTCGGCCGCGAGATCGCTGACATAGATGGCGATGGCATAGCTTTCGGGGATGACCGCGCCGTCATGGACGATCGCCGGCACCTTGCCGTCGGGATGGACATTGGCGGGATCGGCCGCTCCGGTGCCGTCGGCGCGCTGGACGCCGACATAACGGGTCTCGAACGGCAGGCCACTCTCTTCCAGCAGCCACATGGTGCGGCCCGAGCGGGTTTCGGGCGAGTGATAGAAGGTGAGCATTGCTGTGTCCTTTCCTGTTCCGGCCAGCGGCTGTCGCCAGCGTCGAAACCTTGCTACTGCCATGCTGCTGCCAACATGCTGTCAGCAGCATGGCAGTAGGCCGTGCCGGACTGAACAAGGACACAACGCATGCGTCGGGCCGATCGCCTCTTTCAGATCATCCAGCTGCTGCGGCGGCACAACAGGCCGGTGACCGCCGACGCGATCGCCGAGGAACTGGAGACGTCGAAGCGCACCATCTATCGCGACATCGCGACGTTGATGGCGCAACGCGTACCGATCCGCGGCGAGGCCGGCATCGGCTATGTGCTCGACAGCGGGTTCGACCTGCCGCCCCTCATGCTGACCACCGACGAGGTCGAGGCGGCGGTGCTGGGCGCGCAATGGGTCAAGGCGCAGGGCGATCGGGTGCTGGCGCGCGCCGCGGAGGACCTGCTGGCCAAGCTCGCCGCGACGGTGCCGGAGAATCTGCGCGCGCTGATCCTCGAACCCGTGGTCGCGACCCCGCCGCGCTGGGAGGAACAGGCCGAGCCGATCGACATGGCGCAATTGCGCCTGTGGTGCCGCCGCGGGTTCAAGCTCGACCTGGCCTATGGCGATGGTGAGGGGCGGCGCTCGCAGCGGACGATCTGGCCGTTCCTGATCGGCTATCGCGACGCGGTGCGGATGGTGTTTGCGTGGTGCGAGCTGCGGCAGGACTATCGCAGCTTCCGCATCGACCGGATCGAGGGGGCGGAGTTTCGCGAGGAACGCTATCCGGACCGTCCCGGCGCGCTGAAAACTCGCTGGATCAAGCTGCAGGAAGCGAAATATCGTTCCTAATTCGTTCCGCCGCTGCTAAGCGAGGCACATGGCCAAACTACAGAAGCGTTACGTCTGTCAGCAATGCGGATCGGTCGGGTCCAAATGGGCGGGGCAATGCGCCGATTGCGGCGACTGGAACACGCTGGTCGAGGATGCCGGGGCGGTGGTGACGCCGTTTCAGGCCAAGCATAACCTGCAGGGCGGGGGGCGGATGATCTCGCTCTCCGGCCTCGATACCGATGTGCCGCTGCCTGACCGCATGCCGACCGGCATCGCCGAGCTCGATCGTGCGCTGGGCGGCGGGTTCGTCGAGGCGTCGGCGACGCTGATCGGCGGCGATCCGGGGATCGGCAAGTCGACGTTGTTGCTGCAAGCCGCTGCCAAGATGGCGCTACAAGGCCTTGGCGTTGCATATGTTTCCGGCGAGGAAGCGGCGGATCAGGTGCGCCTGCGCGCGCGACGGCTTGGCCTCGGCAACGCGCCGGTGCAGTTGGCGGCGGCGACATCGGTCCGCGA
>DATIGZ010000327.1:0-8050 GCA_035481255.1 Sphingomonas sp.
GGCAGCGGCGGCTGCGACCAGCCTGTCCGAATGGCTGACGGTGCTGTGGCTGACCCCGGCGATGGACCGGCTGTTCGTCGAGCCGGCGAGCGAACGGCGGCGCTTCCTCGACCGGCTGACGCTGGCGCTGGCACCGGGCCATGCCCATCATACCGCGCGCTACGAGGCGGCGATGCGCGAGCGCAACCGGCTGCTCGGCGCCGACGAGCCCGCCGATCCCGACTGGCTGACCGCGCTGGAGGCGCGCATGGCCGAGCATGGCGCGGCGATCGATGCGGCACGGCGAACGACGGTCAAGGCGCTGGCCGCACGGCTGGAAGAGCAGCCCGAAGGTCCGTTCGCGCGGGCCGGGCTCTTGCTGGAGGGCGACGACGCGACTGATCTCGCTCAGACGCTGCGAGCAGGCCGCGCGCGCGATGCCGCGGCGGGACGCACGCTCAGCGGACCGCACCGCCAGGACCTGTCGGTCACCCATCTCGGCAAGGCTCAGCCTGCACAACTCTGTTCGACCGGTGAGCAAAAGGCGCTGCTGCTCGGCATCGTCCTCGCCCATGCCGAACTCGTCGCCGATCGCACCGGCCGCGCGCCCATCCTGCTGCTCGACGAGGTCGCCGCACATCTCGACCCCAGCCGCAGGCACGCGCTGTTCGAGCGGCTGGCCGGACGCGGGCAAGTGTGGATGACGGGGACCGAACCCGAGCTGTTCGACGGCATCGGCGACGCCACGCGTTATGCGGTGCGCGACGGAGCGATCGCCCCGGCCTGACCGCGGCTTTACGATTACAAGTGTAGTTGTTATCATCGGCGGATGATCCGGGCCGCGTTTTCATGGCTGGCGATGGCACTGCTCGCCGCGACCTCCAGTGGTGGATTCGCCCAAACCCCCGCGCAGGTACAAGTGGCGCTGGACATAGACGAGGCGCGGGCGGCCGTCGCACTGATCGAGGCGCTGGCCGCCGGCCGCACACCGGACGAAGCGGCGTGGCAGAAACTGTTCGCGAGCCGAGGGTACCGGCGCCTCAAAGAACGCGAGGCGGCGATGAAGCGCGACTTCACCGATGCCGAGTTCCGCGCCTTCCTGAGCGCGCCGGAAACGGTCGCGCGCGCCGTGCCGCTTCGCGAAGCGCTCGACCGGTGGCGGACTGATCCGAGCGGCGGTGCGGCGGACCGGGCGCTCGCCTATCTTCCGCCCGGAACGACGCTGCGCGCGACGATCTTTCCGATGGTGAAGCCGAAACCCAACGAGTTCGTCTTCGACCTTTCGGGCGACCCGGCGATCTTCCTGGTGCTCAATCCCGCCGTGCGACCGGAAAAGGCCGCCAACACGCTCGCGCACGAGCTCCATCATATCGGGATGGGTGCCGCCTGCCGCGCAAAGCCGCAGGGAGCCGAACCAAGACGCGCATCGCTGATCGGCTGGCTCAGCGCCTATGGCGAAGGACTGGCGATGCTCGCCGCGGCGGGCGGCCCGGCAATCCATCCGCACGCCGTCAGCGAGGCAGCCGAGCGCGCCGAATGGGATCACAACACGACCAAATTCGCGGCCGAACTGGCCGAGCAGGATGCGTGGTTCCGGTCGGTTCTCGCCGGAACTGCGGGCGACGAGGCAGCGATCGCTGCGAAGATGCGCGGCTATTTCGGCACGCAGGGCCCCTGGTACACCGTGGGCTGGCGCATGGCGCAAACCATTGAGATCAACCTTGGCCGCGCGCGGGCGATCGATGCGTTCTGTCGCCCGGCGACGCTGCTGGCCACCTACAACGGGGCGGCGGCGCTGCAGGAGAAACGCGGCGGAATCCGCCTGCCCCGCTGGAACGCCGCGCTCGCCGCGACGCTGGCCGGGCCGACTGCGCGCTAGAGATTGTGCCGGCGCCGCAGCGCGCCGCGATGCGCGAGTTGGCCGCGCCGCGCCAGCATCGCCATCCGGCCGGTATAGCCGATCGCGGAGATCATGAAGGCGATCGTGACGGCGAAGACGAGCAGCGCGTCCACGATCACGCCGTCCACAGCGCGTGGAGGGCGGCGATCAGCGTGATGCCGCTGACCATGCCGAGGATCAGCTCGAGCGGCTTGCAGGCGCCGAGCCAGCCGGTGGTCGCCTCCCATCGGGTGCGATGGGCGCGGAGTCGATGACGTTCCATGCCGCGTCAGATGGCGCGAAGCCCCGTAAAATTGCCACGGCGAACCCGCCTCGCCGTCATTAAGTTTCCATAAGCGCTGCAACGGCACAGAGCGGCCCATTTTGCTTCCGTTTCGCGACTCGCGATCCTATATGCTGGGCATGGCATCCGAAGACACGACGACTCCCGAAAACACCCCGAACAGCAACAGCTACGGCGCCGACAGCATCAAGGTCCTCAAAGGCCTCGACGCGGTTCGTAAGCGGCCCGGCATGTATATCGGCGACACCGATGACGGTTCGGGCCTGCACCACATGGTGTTCGAGGTTTCGGACAACGCGATCGACGAGGCGCTGGCCGGTCATTGCGACAAGATCATCATCCAGCTCAACGCCGACGGATCGGTGAGCGTCGAGGACAATGGCCGCGGCATCCCGACCGGGATCCATGCCGAGGAAGGCGTGAGTGCGGCCGAGGTCATCATGACCCAGCTCCACGCAGGCGGTAAGTTCGAGAACACCAGCGACGACAACGCATACAAGGTGTCGGGCGGCCTGCACGGCGTGGGCGTGTCGGTGGTCAACGCGCTGTCCGAATGGCTCGACCTCAACATCTGGCGCGACGGCGAGGAGCATTGGATGCGCTTCGCCTATGGCGACGCGACCGCGCCGCTCAAGGTGATCGGCAAGGCGCCCGCCAATCCCGACGGAAGCACCAAGAAGGGCACACGCGTGACCTTCCTCGCCTCGACCGAGAAGGTCCCGGGCGACGGCGGCACGTTCAAGAACCAGATCGAGTTCGATTTCGACAAGCTCGAGCATCGCTATCGCGAGCTGGCGTTCCTCAATTCGGGCGTGCGCCTGTTCCTGCGCGACGCGCGGCACGAGGAGGTCAAGGAAGTCGAGTTGTTCTACGAGGGTGGCATCGCCGCGTTCGTGAAGTGGCTCGACCGCAACAAGTCGCCGCTCTTCCCCGAACCGATTTCGGTGACCGGGCAGCGCGACGATATCGGCATCGACGTCGCGCTGGAGTGGAACGACTCCTATTATGAGAACGTCCTCTGCTTCACCAACAACATCCCGCAGCGTGACGGCGGCACCCACCTCGCCGCATTCCGCGCGGCGCTGACGCGCACGATCAACAGCTATGCCGACAAGTCGGGGCTGCTGAAGAAGGAGAAGGTCACCCTCACCGGCGACGACATGCGCGAGGGCCTCACCGCGATCGTCTCGGTCAAGCTGCCTGATCCCAAATTCTCGTCGCAGACCAAGGACAAGCTGGTCAGCTCGGAAGTCCGCCAGCCGCTCGAAGCGCTGATGGCCGACAAGATGTCCGACTGGCTCGAGGAAAACCCGGCGCTGGCCCGCGCGATCATCCAGAAGGTGATCGATGCCGCCGCCGCGCGCGAGGCCGCCAAGAAGGCGCGCGAACTGACCCGGCGCAAGGGCGTGATGGATATCGCGTCGCTGCCCGGCAAGCTCGCCGACTGTCAGGAGCGCGACCCCGCCAAGTCCGAACTGTTCCTGGTCGAGGGTGATTCGGCAGGCGGATCGGCCAAGCAGGGCCGCGACCGCCATTTCCAGGCGATCCTTCCGCTGCGCGGCAAGATCCTGAACGTCGAGCGCGCGCGGTTCGACCGCATGCTGTCGTCGAAGGAAATCGGAACGCTCATTCAGGCGATGGGCACCGGCATTGGCCGCGACGACTTCAATCTCGAAAAGCTGCGCTACCACAAGATCGTCATCATGACGGACGCCGACGTGGACGGCGCGCATATCCGCACGCTGCTGCTCACCTTCTTCTACCGCCAGATGCCCGAGATCATCGAGAACGGGCACCTCTTCATCGCCCAGCCACCGCTGTACAAGGCGACCAAGGGCCGGTCGGAAGTGTATCTGAAGGACGATGCGGCGCTCGACGATTACCTCGTCGAGGCGGGCGTCGGCGGCAACCGGCTGGAGACCAGCGAGGGTCCGCGCTTCGGCGAGGATCTCGCCAAGCTGGTCGAGCATGCCCGGCGCATGAAGACGCTGATGCGCTATGTGCCGCGCCGTTACGATCCCTCGATCATCGAGGCGCTGGCGCTGGGCAGCGCGCTCGACCCCGAAGCGACGCGCGAGCAGCGCGGCGAGCGGCTGGCCGCCGTCACCAAGCGGCTCGACCTGACCGATGAGGATGCGCGCTGGTCGGCGCGCGTCACCGAGGAAGGCGGCTTCCATTTCGAACGGCTGTGGCGCGGCGTGACCGACCATCATATCGTCGAGGCGGCGTTCCTGACCTCGGCCGAGGGCCGCAAGCTGCACTCGCTCGCCGCCGAACAGGCCGACAGCTATGCGGCGGTGTCGAAGCTGGTGTCGGTCAAGGTCGCGCAAGCCGAGGCCGAAGCGGCACCCGCTGCCGAGGGCGAGGACGAGGAGCCGGTGGTCGCCGCCAAGGGCGAGACGCTGGTCGCGCGGCCGAGCGAACTGCTGGGCGCGATCCTCGCTTCGGGCCGCAAGGGTCTGTCGATCCAGCGCTACAAGGGGCTGGGCGAGATGAACGCCGAGCAGCTGTGGGAAACGACGCTCGATCCGCAGAACCGCTCGATGCTGGTCGTCGCGATCGATCAGGCCGACGTCGCGGACGAGATCTTCACGCGCCTGATGGGCGATGTGGTCGAACCCCGCCGTGAATTCATTCAGGAGAATGCGCTGAGCGTCGCCAATCTCGACGTCTGATCGTCGCGGATTCGAAACAACGCGGCGCTGGACGGATTGCCGTCCGGCGCCGTTGTTGTTTCACCCGTGCCCGCAAAAGGGGAATGGGGATGCGGGGTTTCTTTATCGGCGCGCTCGCGCTTGCATTGGCGGCCCCGGCGGCCGCCGGCGAGGATGAGGCCGGCACCGAGCTGGGCAGCGGCATGGCGAGCTATTTCAGCCGAGAGATGGCGGGCAACCGCACCGCCAATGGCGAACGCTGCGACCCCGATACCCTGACCGCCGCGCACCGCACCGCGCCGTTCGGCAGCCGCATCCGCGTGACCAGCCATACCACGGGCAAGAGCGTGATCGTCCGCGTCAACGACCGCGGGCCGTTCAGCGGCGGCCGGGTGATCGATCTGTCCCATGCCGCCGCACGCGAGATCGGGATGCACCGCAGCGGTACCGCCCGAGTGAGCCTAGCCCTGCTCGAAGAGTGAGCCGCATTAGCCCATACCAATTGCAGTTTCAGTATATACCAATTTTGCGCTCGACCCAGACCAGAAAACCCGCCACCATCCCGGTAAATAACATCGGGAGGGGACAATATGACGGCACAGCCCGCGGTAGCCGGCCGCAACGAGCGCAAGGTGATCATCGCCTCGTCGCTCGGCACGGTGTTCGAATGGTATGATTTCTACCTGTACGGGCTGCTTGCCACCGTCATCTCCGCCAAATTCTTCTCTGGGGTGAACGAGACCACCGCGTTCATCCTCGCGCTCGGCGCGTTCGCCGCCGGATTCGCTGTGCGTCCGTTCGGCGCGCTGGTGTTCGGGCGGCTGGGCGATGTCGTCGGGCGCAAATACACCTTCCTCGTCACCATGGGGCTGATGGGCCTCTCCACTTTCGCGGTCGGCGTCCTGCCGAGCTATGCCAGCATCGGCGTCGCGGCGCCGATCATCCTCGTCGCGCTGCGGCTGGTGCAGGGCCTCGCGCTCGGCGGCGAATATGGCGGCGCGGCGACCTATGTTGCCGAGCACGCGCCCGAGGGGAAACGCGGGCTGTTCACCAGCTGGATCCAGACCACCGCGACGCTCGGCCTGTTCGCCGCGCTGCTGGTGGTGATCGGCATCCGCACCGTGATCGGCGAGGCTGCGTTCACGGACTGGGGCTGGCGCCTGCCCTTCCTCGTCTCGATCCTGCTGCTAGGCGTGTCGCTGTGGATCCGCCTTCAGCTCGCCGAGAGCCCGGTTTTCCAGAAGATGAAGGAGGAAGGCACCACGTCGAAGGCGCCCTTCACCGAGGCGTTCGGTCAGTGGCGCAGCCTGCGCGTGGTACTGATCGTCCTGCTGGGCGCGGTCGCGGGCCAGGCAGTGGTCTGGTATACGGGGCAATTCTACGCGCTGTTCTTCCTCGAGAAGACGCTGAAGGTCGATGGCGCCACCGCCAACATCCTGATCGCGATCGCGCTGGCGCTCGCCACCCCCTTCTTCGTCATCTTCGGCGCGCTCTCCGACAAGATCGGACGCAAGAAGATCATCCTGACCGGCTGCGCGCTGGCCGCGATCACCTATTTCCCGACCTTCTACGCGCTGACCCATGCGGCCAACCCGGCATTGGCAGCCGCGCAGACCAGTGCGCCGGTGACGATCGCGTCGAGCAACGACCGCTGCTCGGTGCAGTTCGACCCGATCGGCGGGAACAAGTTCGACCAGTCGGGCTGCGATATCGCCAAGGCCTATCTCGCCAAGTCGGGCATCCCCTATGCCAGCGTACCCGCCACGCTGCCGCCGGGCGCGCCGACGCTCAAGTTCACGACGGTCAGGATCGGCGAGGCGGAGTTCCCGGCGCCCGACCCCGCCGGAATCGTCCCGGCCGAGCGCGCCGCCGCGATCGCCGCCTATCAGGGCGAACTGAAGGTCGCGCTGACCGAAGCCGGCTATCCCGCCAAGGCCGATCCGGCGGCGATGAACAAGCCGCTGATCGTCGCGCTGCTGTTCTGGCTGGTGCTGCTGGTCACCGCGGTTTACGGGCCGATCGCCGCGCTGCTGGTGGAGATCTTCCCCAGCCGCATCCGCTATACCGCGATGTCGCTGCCCTATCATATCGGCAATGGCTGGTTCGGCGGGTTCCTGCCGACGATCGCCTTCGCGATGGTCGCGGCGACCGGCGATATCTATTACGGCTTGTGGTACCCGATCACGGTCGCGGTGCTGACACTGATCATCGGGCTGCTATTCCTTCCCGAAACCTTCCGCCGCCGCATCGATGATCATGCGACATAATCATTCGCGCTTGAGGCCTCCCAAGTAACGAACCGGTTGACGCTGGCCATGCCGCAGTGCAGCACGCGGCCATGGCCAGCGCTCCTCCCATCACCAACAATCCCGACATCCGCTATCTCGGCCGCGTCCTTGGCGACGTGATCCGCGCCTATGGCGGGGACGCATTGTTCCGGCGCATCGAATATATCCGCTCGGCATCGGTCGACCGGCATCGCGGAATCGCCGGCGCCGACAGCATCGACCCGGGCCTCGACAGCCTGAGCCTCGACGAGACGCTCGATTTCGTGCGCAGCTTCATGCTGTTCTCGATGCTCGCCAACCTCGCCGAGGACCGGCAGGGCGTGGCCGCCGAGACGGATGCCGATGTCGAGCACGCGATCGCCAAGCTCAAGGATCACGGCATCGGCCCCGAGCGGATCGCCGAGCTGCTCGAGCATGCGCTGGTCGCACCCGTGCTGACCGCGCACCCGACCGAGGTGCGGCGCAAGTCGATGATCGACCATCGCAACCGCATCGCCGAGCTGATGGCGCTCAAGGACCGCGGCATCGCCGAAACGGCCGATGGCGATCTGGTCGACGAAGCGGTGGTTCGGCAGGTGGCCTTGCTGTGGCAAACCCGCGTGCTGCGGCCCGAACGGCTCTATGTCGCCGATGAGGTAGAGACCGCGCTCAGCTATATGCGCGACGTGTTCCTGCCTGTCCTGCCTGCGCTGCATGCGCGCTGGGACCGGGCATTGGGCAGCCGTGTTCCCGCTTTCCTGCGGCCGGGAAACTGGATCGGCGGTGACCGCGACGGCAACCCCTTCGTCACGGCGGATTCGCTCCGCCTGACGCTGTCACGCTCGGCCGAGACGGTGCTCAACCATTATCTCGACGCGGTGCACGCGCTGGGTGCCGAGCTGTCGATCTCAAGCCATCATGCCGATATCGATCCCGATGTGGCGGCGCTCGCCGACCGGAGCGGCGA
>DATIGZ010000328.1:0-10531 GCA_035481255.1 Sphingomonas sp.
CTTCTCCGCCATAGATGGCGTCGTTGCCCGCACCGCCTTCGAGCACATCGTCGCCGTCCATTCCGTAAATGACGTCGTCACCGGCGCGCCCGGTATAGATGTCCTGATCGGCGGTGCCGGTATAGGTGTCGTTCCCCAGCGTGCCCAGCTCCGGCAGCGTCATGATCCGCGACAGGATGCCGGTCGGTCCGGGCCCCGATCCGCCGGTGTCGCTCCACGTCACCACGATCTTCGAATCCGACAGCACGGTGATCACGGGGTCGTTTTCAGCATGGCGGGTCTGCGTGTTGATGCGCAGCTCGTCGCCGATGCGGCTGCCGTCGCTGTCGAACAGCTGCAGGCGGATGCTGGGCACGTCGAAGTCGCCGTCCTGGCGGCTATAGTCCTCCCACACGACGATGAAGCCGCCCCAGGACAGCGTCTCGACGGTCGGTGCGGACTGGTAGTTGGGCGCGAGCGTGCTCACCACCAGCTCCGGCCCGACCTTGCTGCCGTTGGCGGCGAAGACCTGCGCGCGAATCCCGCCGGTGTTGGAATCGTTGGGTCCGTTCTCGGTCCAGGTGACGACAAAGCCGCCGCCCGCCAGTGGCGAGGTATCCGCGGAATATTGCGCCCCATCCAGGCGCGTATTGACGAGGAAGCGGCTGCCCACGGCGGCGCCGGAGGGATCGAAAATCTGCCCGACCAGGCCGACATTCGGATCGCCGTTGAGGCCGCTCTGGTCGGTCCACACCACCGCGAAATTGCCGTTGCTGAGCGCCGTGATGGTCGGCGTGCTGAACGCAGTGCCCGTGGCGAGCGTCAGCGCCGGACCGACGTTGCCGGCTGAATCGAACAGCCTGCCCATGATCGATCCGCCATGGCCCCACGCCACCACGAAGGCGCCGGACGAAAGCTCGGTGATCGCCGGCGGCTGGCCCGCGTCATAATAGCCGAGTGGCCCGGCCGTCTGCTCGCTCCCGACCGGGACGCCGGCCGAGTCGAACACCTGTGCGCGAACGCTGTTCTCCTGGCTGACCCAGGTGACCGCGAAGCCGCCGGACGCCAGCGAGGTGACGGTGCCATAGAACTGCGGGCCGGGCGTGACGGTGTTGACCAGGAACTCGCCGCCGATCTTGCTGCCGTCAGCGGCGAACAATTGCCCGCGCACCGACGCCGAGCTGTCCTGGGGCGTTGCGCCATTGTCCGACCAGATCACGACGTAGTTACCCGACGCGAGCCGCGTCGTGGTGGGGTCCATGGAAAAGCCGCCAACGACCGTGTTTACCTGGATTTCGTTGCCCACCGGCCGTACCAACTTCACCACGGTCATCTTCCCCTGCGAACTCGTTTTGCACTCGTATCGAAAGACTAGTGTTTCTCATCTGAGATGTCAGCGTCAAATAAATGACAAGTTTACCTTTTTGCCCCGGCTCGTTTCGGCGCCGTACCGGTGAATATGGGTTGCGCGCGCTCGCGACGCTTCCCATTTCGCGTTTCCGCAATATCGGCCGTGGCCCGGCTTGCGGATCAGGAACAAATCTGGAACAATTTACCGCATGCTGACTCATATCTCCGTACGCGGCGCGCGCGAGCACAATCTCAAGGGCGTGGATATCGACATTCCGCGCGATACGCTCACGGTCATCACCGGCCTGTCGGGCTCGGGCAAATCCTCGCTCGCCTTCGACACCATCTATGCCGAGGGTCAGCGCCGCTATGTCGAGTCGCTGTCGGCCTATGCGCGCCAGTTCCTTGAGATGATGCAGAAGCCCAATGTCGAGCACATTGAAGGCCTGTCGCCCGCCATCTCGATCGAGCAGAAGACGACCAGCCGCAACCCGCGCTCGACCGTCGCGACCGTCACCGAGATCTACGACTACATGCGCCTGCTCTGGGCGCGCGTCGGCATCCCGTACTCGCCCGCGACCGGCCTGCCGATCGCCGCGCAGACCGTTAGCCAGATGGTCGACCGCGTCCTCGCGCTGCCCGAAGGCACCCGCATGCTGCTGCTCGCCCCGGTCGTCCGCGGCCGCAAGGGCGAGTATCGCAAGGAACTGCTCGAATGGCAGAAGGCCGGCTTCCAGCGCGTCCGCATCGACGGTGAGACCTATCTGATCGAGGACGCTCCCGCGCTCGACAAGAAGTATAAGCACGACATCGAAGTGGTGGTCGATCGCCTCGTCGTCCGTGACGACATCGCCACGCGCCTTGCCGAAAGCTTCGAGACCGCGCTCAAGCTCGCCGACGGCCTCGCCTATATCGATCTCGTCGACACCACGGTCGACGAACTCTCCGGCAACCGCGTCGCCGAAGCCCCGCAGAAGTTCGTCGCCGAAACCTCCGTTCGCCCTGAGCTTGTCGAAGGGCAGGAGGCGGACGGTGCTTCGACGGGCTCGGCACGAACCGGGATGAAGAATGTTGGCATCCCCGACAACCGCATCGTCTTCTCCGAGAAGTTCGCCTGCCCGGTCAGCGGCTTCACCATCGCCGAGATCGAGCCGCGCCTGTTCTCGTTCAACGCCCCGCAGGGCGCTTGCCCGGCGTGCGACGGCCTTGGCGAGCGGCTGGTGTTCGACGAGGATCTCGTCGTCCCCAACCACGATCTCACGATCAAGAAGGGCGCGGTCGTCCCCTGGGCCAAGTCCAACCCGCCATCGCCCTATTACATGCAGGTGCTCGGCAGCCTCGCGCGCGAGTTCGGCTTCAGCCTCGATACGCCGTGGAAGGACCTGCCGGGCGAAGTTCAGCTCATCATTCTCCACGGCACCGGCGGCAAGCCCGTCACGCTCACCTTCGTCGACGGCAAGAAGTCCTACGACGTGAAGAAGCCGTTCGAGGGCGTCATCGGCAACCTCAACCGCCGCATGCTCCAGACCGAGAGCGCGTGGATGCGCGAGGAGCTGGCCAAGTATCAGGCCAGCCATGCCTGCGAGACGTGCGAGGGCGCCCGCCTCAAGCCCGAGGCGCTGGCGGTCAAGATCGCCGGCCGCGACATCTCCAGCGTCACCCGCCTGTCGGTCACCGACGCGCTGCCCTTCTTCGCCAATCTGCCGCAGGATCTCACCCCCCAGCAGCAGGAGATCGCCCGGGCGATCCTCAAGGAGATCGACGAGCGCCTCGGCTTCCTCAACAATGTCGGCCTCGACTATTTGAACCTCAACCGCACCAGCGGCACCCTGTCGGGCGGCGAGAGCCAGCGCATCCGCCTCGCGTCACAGATCGGCTCGGGCCTCTCGGGCGTGCTCTACGTCCTCGACGAGCCCAGCATCGGCCTGCACCAGCGCGACAACGACATGCTGCTCGCCACGCTCCGCCGCCTGCGCGATCTCGGCAACACCGTGCTCGTTGTCGAGCATGACGAGGATGCGATCCGCACCGCCGACTATGTCATCGACATGGGCCCGGGCGCGGGCGTCCATGGCGGCCAGATCGTCGCCCATGGCAGCTTCGAGGAAGTGCTCGCGACCGAGGGCAGCATCACCGCCGACTATCTCAACGGCACCCGCCGGATCGAGGTGCCGGTGAAGCGCCGCAAGGGCACCGGCAAGAAGCTCACCGTCCACAACGCCACCGCCAACAACCTCACCGGCGTCACCGCGAGCATCCCGCTCGGCACCTTCACCTGCATCACCGGCGTGTCCGGCTCGGGCAAATCGAGCTTCACCATCGACACGCTCTACGCCGCCGCCGCGCGCCAGCTCAACGGCGCGCGCCTGCTCGCGGGCAAGCATGACAAGGTCACCGGGCTCGAGCATCTCGACAAGGTGATCGACATCGATCAGTCGCCGATTGGCCGCACCCCGCGCTCCAACCCGGCGACCTATACCGGCGCCTTCACCAACATCCGCGACTGGTTCGCCGGGCTGCCGGAGGCGCAGGCGCGCGGCTACAAGCCCGGCCGCTTCAGCTTCAACGTCAAGGGCGGCCGTTGCGAGGCGTGCACCGGCGACGGCCTGCTCAAGATCGAGATGCACTTCCTCCCCGACGTCTACGTCACCTGCGACGTCTGCCACGGCCAGCGCTACAACCGCGAGACGCTGGAGGTGAAGTTCAAGGGGATGAGCATCGCCGACGTGCTCGACATGACGGTCGAGGACGCGGTCGAGTTCTTCAAGGCCGTCCCCCCGATCCGCGACAAGATGGCGATGCTGGCGGAGGTCGGCCTCGGCTATATCAAGGTCGGCCAGCAGGCGACGACCCTGTCGGGCGGCGAGGCGCAGCGCGTCAAGCTCGCCAAGGAGCTCGCCCGTAGAGCCACCGGCCAGACCCTCTACATCCTCGACGAGCCCACCACCGGCCTCCACTTCGAGGACGTGCGCAAGCTCCTCGAAGTCCTCCACGCCCTCGTCGAGCAAGGCAACACGGTGGTGGTCATCGAGCACAACCTCGACGTCGTGAAGACCGCCGACTGGATCCTCGACCTCGGCCCCGAAGGCGGCGTCAAGGGCGGCGAGATCGTCGCTGAGGGTGTCCCCGAAGACGTCGTTCAGCAGCCAAGGAGCTACACCGGCCGCTATCTGAAACCGCTGTTGGATCGCACGACCGGGGACAAGCCTGTCCTGAGCGAAGCCGACGCGTCAGCGGCGGCGTAGTCGAAGGGCCGAGACGGTCGTGAAGGCGCCGCGCAGCTATACGGGGAAGTATCTTGCGCCGCTGCTGGAGCGAGTCACTTCTGAGCAGTGGGTGGCGGCTGAATAGTGCTATTGCTGGTCAATGCGTATGTTGCCAGTGAACCAATTAACGATCCAACGATACCTCCGATGATTCCCGCTAAAATAGCCGTGACGTTGCCAATGGCCTTTTGATGCCTTTCTTCAAAGAATTTGGCGACATCCGAGAACTTCCCCCAGCTTTGTTCTATAGACATCTCCCTGTATCTTTCGAAGAATCTACTCAATGGATTATTTTTGCTGATTAGCTGATAGCGTTCCGCTTCCGAAAGTGCAGAGGACATGTCCAGGCGTATAAGCATTTCGTGAAATACATTCTGGTTAAGAATGTCGATCTCCGCAGGTCTTCTCCTAATGCGCTTTATCTTGTCTTGGATGGTAGATGGGTTTTCCTGTTCTAGGAGGGCTCTTGAGTTGGCGACAATTGAAGTTTGTTCTCTTATCGCACGTGATCTTAATTCGCTTAGTTGGTAAAATTTGGAGAGGGCATCATTGAGTCGTACGGCTTCGACACTTTGCAATACGGAGGAGTTACGCGGCGCTATAATCTCCATCGATGCGTATCCAAGCCGATCGGCGGACACGTCGTCGATTTTAAAGCCGTCGTTAAGTTCAGTCTCAATGATCGCGAAATTCGCGTGGAAGGGGCTGGGTCCAATACAGCCAGACTTAAAATTGCCAGTGCTTAGTTTTTTTTCCAAGTACTTTCGAAGTACAACAACCAACCCCGAAGGGGCGGCGTCTCCTTCTTCGTCGGGCCATTCATAAGATACAAACGCCAGGGGCATGTCATATTCCCATATGACATCGACATGAATAGTCTCTACGTCACACTTGGTGTAGAATGACTCCTGAATCCTAAACGGGAGAAATATATCAAATTCTAGTCGAGCACCGTGAGCAAGCGGTACCTCAATTTCTGCTCCTTCTTTATTGATAAGTGCGCGTGGCAAGTGTTCTTCGTCATAGATAGTGTTGATCGTCACGGACGACACATTTTCCACGTTCTCTAGACGCGCCTTTATATCTCGTAAGAAATCATCGCGTGTGCTCGGGGATTTGCCTTCTAGATATCCAAAATAGAGGCATCCGACGCCGAAAACTTTCACGACATTCCCCTCTCGAATAGGGTAAGGTTAGTTGTATTCTTCACGTAGGCGATCCCACTCGCGAAGCGCGGCCTCATACTTACGTTTAAATATCAATTCTTCGTCCCCTTTAAGGGGGGTTCGGCTTGGGGAGCTCGAAAAGGTTGCCCCCCTTATCACGTCCAGCAAGCGGAAATCACGACTATCTACGTTTGGGATGGCTTTTCCAAGTAACCATAAGCCTAGTCGAGCTGGCTCATCAGTAAGGGCTGGCTCTGGCGAAAAGTATGGATAGATGAAATGGTCCTCTTCTTGTCCATCTCGTACTGACATAATATTGTCGACCTTTATCGTCGCATCGAGATCTGGAAAGGTATATCTTCCCTTTAAATTCTCGGAGGGTCGAAATGGTTCGTTCGTCCAACGCCGCCTTTCATTCCACCAAGTTAGGAATCCGTCGCGTAGCTGCGGATATAAATTCCCGCGACTTGGATTGCTTGAAATCCTTGCTTCGGTGGTTTGGTAGAGGTCGGACCGTCCGAAAACGTGGTCCTTCGCATCGCTCCAAAATGGACCGTAGAAATCACCACCGGCACTTTGCTCGCCCGCTTCCTTTGCCATGTCTGCTCGTATATCGCTGCGGAGAGCGGCGATGCGTCGGCTCTGCTCAGAATAAAGGATCTTAAGCAATTTGCGCAGGTGTATTACGCGTAGAGACATCCCACCCTCCGTTTTGCGGAGCTTAGCATAAATGAACAACTACTCTAGTTGCCATGATGTACATTTCCACCGCAAGGTCGGTACAACACTCCAGAAAGTTAAGTAGCACGTGCCGACAACCAAACACCGCGCTATAACCTAAACCCTACCCCCCAAACTTCCCCCGCGTAGCCGCGTCCGCCGCCTTGCACGGCTGCTTCACCGCCTTGCCCCAGCCGCCGTTCTGGAAGACCTTCTTCCCCGCGTCGAATAGCGTGATGCCGGCATCGCCGATATGCGTGTAGCCGCCGTCCACCATGCGCGGGCAGTCCTTCGTGCCCTTGGCGCACAGCACGCGTGGCTTGCCGTTCTCCAGCACCGCGAAATAGTCGCCCGCTACGTCCACCGCGATGGCGAACTCGGGGCCGCCCGGGTTGCCGCACTGATAGACTTCGGTCGCGGCCAGCGCGGGCGTGGCGGCGAGAATGGCGGCAACGGCTAGCGATTTCATGAACTTCCCCCCCGAAAGCGTGTGCAGCCAGACTGCCCGCGGCGCCCCGCTGCGTCAACGCGCCGCGCGCATCCGGACGGCACGGAACATAGATGGAACAAATCACTTTCCTACAGCCCCCATTCCGGCATACCTAACCGGTCCTCTGCACGACACGACGAGGACCCCGGCCATGAACGCGATCACCCAGACCGAACCCGAAGCCGATTTCACCTTCGACCACGCCGCCTTCCACGAGCTCGAACCCGGCGTCCCGGATGCCGCGCGCTACAATGGCTGGACGGCGGAGAAGCAGAAGCGCTTCCTCACCGCGCTGTCGCTCGGCCACCCGATCAACCGCGCCTGTGCCATCGTCGATATGTCGCGCCAATCCGCTTATGCGCTGCGCAACGCCGCGCGCGGCGCCGCCTTTCGCCTTGCCTGGGACGCCGCCTTGCTGCGCTCGCGCGACGTCCTCGCCGATGAGCTGATGGAGCGCGCCTTCAACGGCGTGCGCGATACGCTTACCCATGACGACGGCCGCGTCACCACCCGCCACCGCCACGACAACATGCTGGCGTGGCGAATGCTCAACCGGCTCGACCGGCGCGCCGATACCGCCTGCGCCGATGCCAATGCCACCGCGGTGCGCCTCGCCGCCGCCGATTTCGAACAGTTGCTCGATCTCGTCGCGCGCGATGCCGCCCCGGCGCGGGCCGGCCTGTTCCTCGCCGCGCGGCTCGGCGCGTACGGCACCGAAGCGACCGGGGACGATCTCGCCCCGATCCGCACGCTCGCCCGCGCCGATCGCTGGCTGCGCACCCGCACGGATCTCGCCGATCCGCTCGACACCGCCGACCTCGATCCCGCGACCCGTGCGCAATGGACCGCCGAACAATGGGTCCGCGCCGAGGCGGTCGGGCTGGTCCAGCTCGCGCCCGAGCCGCCCGCCGCGGAGGAAACCGGCGATTCGTGTCAACTATGTCAACCTGAGGATGAAGGGGCGTCGGTCTGGTGGTGCGAGGATCTCGGCGAATGGCGCACCAGCTTCCCGCCGCCTGACGATTTCTTCGGGGACGAGCAGGGAAGCGCGGGCGAACCCGGTTATGAGCGCGAGCTGACGCCAGAGGAGGTGGCGGCGGCCGAGGCGTGGCACGCGCGCGATCTCGCGCCCTTCATCGCCGCCGGCCATGCCGCGCGCGACGCCTGGCTCGCCGAATGTCGCGGGGCGACAGAGGGTCCTTCCCCTTCAGGGGACGGTCTGGGGTGGGGGAGCGCCGATGGCGCGGCGGAGGATGCGCCCGGCATGACCTGAAATCTGTTGATGCCGCGCATCGGGGCATGGCGGATTGCGCATCGGGTCGCTAGGTTGGCGCCCGCATGTCTGACTCCCTTGGCCTCGACGAACCGCCCCAGCCCCAATCGGCTTCCCGCGACGCCGCCTATCGCGTCCTCGCGCGCAAATACCGGCCGCAAACCTTCGCCCAGCTCATCGGGCAGGATGCGATGGTGCAGACGCTGGGGAACGCGATCAAGCGGGACCGGCTGGCGCATGCCTTCCTGCTGACCGGCGTGCGCGGGGTGGGCAAGACCTCGACCGCGCGGCTGATCGCCAAGGCGCTGAACTGCATCGGCCCGGACGGGCAGGGCGGCCCGACGATCGATCCGTGCGGGGTGTGCGAACCGTGCCGCGCGATCGGTGAGGGGCGCCATGTCGATGTGATCGAGATCGACGCCGCCTCGCACAACGGCATCGACGATGTTCGTCAGATGACCGACGCGGTGCGCTATGCGGCGGTGTCGGCGCGGTACAAGATGTACATCATCGACGAAGTCCACATGATGTCGAAGCCCGCGTTCAACGCGCTGCTCAAGACGCTGGAGGAGCCGCCCGCGCATGTGAAGTTCCTGCTGGCGACGACTGAGGTGGACAAGGTTCCGGTGACGGTATTGTCGCGCTGCCAGCGCTTCGACCTGCGCCGCATCCCCGCGGAAAAGCTCGCGGCGCATTTCGCCGAGGTGGTCGCGGCCGAAGGCGCCGAGGCGGAGCCGGAAGCGCTGGCGATGATCGCGCGCGCGGCCGAGGGCTCGGCCCGTGACGGCCTGTCGATCCTCGATCAGGCGATCGCCCATGCCGGGATCGAAGGCGGGGCGGTGAACGCCGAAGCCGTCCGCTCGATGCTCGGCCTGTCCGACCGCAACGCGATCCGCGCGTTGTTCGGGCTGGTGATCGAAGGCGATGGCCCCGGCGCCCTGGCCGCGCTGCGCGACCAGTACGACCTCGGCGTCGATCCGCAGGCCGTGCTCAAGGCGTTGCTCGAAACCGTCCATCGCGTGACGCTGTCGAAGCTCGGTAACGAAGCGATCCCGGGTCAGGCGATCGAGGAAACCGCGGCGCTGACCGAATGGGCGGCGAAGCTTGGTTTCCCCGCGCTCCACCGGCTGTGGCAGCTGCTGTTGCGCGGCCATGACGAAGTGATCCGTGCCGCGCTCCCAATCGAAGCGTGCGAGATGGCGCTGCTCCGAGTCATTCACGCCTCGACTTTGCCCGATCCCGGTGATCTGGCGCGCAAGATCGCTGAGGGGCTGCCCGTCGGTTCAGCGCCGGTCGCGGCGCCATCCGGCCCGGCTGAGCCGCCAGCGCCGCGCGATCTGGCGGAAACGCTGGAGCGGCTCGAGGCGGCGCACGAGCATCACGTCGCGGCGCGTGCCCGCAATCTCATCCGCGTCATCGCGTTCAACGCACCGGTGATCGAAGTGAGCAGTCAGGGCCTGCCCGCCGATCTGGTGAGCGATTTCGAGCAGACCATCCGCCGCGTGCTCGGCAAGCGCTGGTCGCTGCGCGTCATCGACGCTCCGGGCGCCGAGACGCTCGCCGAGGTCAAGGCGGCCGACGCAGCGGCGGAGCGAGACGCGGTGCTGCGCTCACCGGTCGTCGCGGCCGCATTCGAAGCATTTCCCGAAGCCGAGCTGATCGGCTGGACCCCGATCCGGAGGACCGCATGAAGAGTATCGAAGACATCATGGCCATGGCGCAGAACGTCCAGGACGAACTGACCAAGGCACAGGCCAACCTCGACGGGATCGAGGTCGAGGGCGCCTCAGGTGGCGGGCTCGTGAAGGTCAAGGCCAGCGCCAAGGGCCGCATCATCGGCGTCGATATCGATGAATCGCTGCTCGCGCCGAGCGAGAAGCAGATGCTGGAGGATTTGATCGCCGCCGCGCTCAACGACGCGCGGGCCAAGGCCGACGCCGCGGCGCAGAGCGAAATGTCGAAGCTTTCCAGCGGCATTCCTCTCCCGCCGGGGTTCAAACTTCCGTTCTGAACATTTCACAACGGGAACAATCGCTTCGCCGCAGCCGTTACAACCGCCAGGATGAATTCGGAGATGCGACATGAGCGATGATGACCGGAGCGACGCGACCCGCGTTGAGACGCCGACCCATACCACCACCATCGTCGAACGGCGGGGTGGGGGCGGAGGACTGATCCTGGGCATCATCGCCCTGGTGATCGTGGTGGTCGGTGCCTTCTATTTCCTCAGCGAGTCCAGCAGCGACCGCGCTAAGGACGATGCCATCACCGAAGCCGCGAAAAGCGT
>DATIGZ010000329.1:0-6404 GCA_035481255.1 Sphingomonas sp.
CTTGCATGCGGCGGCACCACGGTCGCGCCGCCGCCCCCGGCGCCACCCGCGCCGCCGGTAAGCGCGGCGTCGCCCGCGATCCGGATCGAGAGCGTTCCCGGCAAGGGCTATGCCGCGGTCGTCAGCGCCTTTCCGGTGGAGCAGGTTCAACCTGTCAGTAACCGGATCGCCGCCATGGCCAGGCAGCGCTGCGGCAAGCTGACGACCCGATTCGGGCGGTTCAAATACTTCACCGGCCCGGGCGCAAAGGGAGCGGCGGAGTATCAGAACTATCGCCAGAGCTTCAGCTGCATCGATCCCGCCACCGATCCCTACAAGCCCGCGCCCGCCGACTGGAAGCCGGCCGCGCAGGACGAAAAGGACCTGATGGAGTTCGCCAAGCGCTATATGCGGGCGGTCGACGAAGCCGATTATGTCGCCGGCATGCCGATGATGGAGCCGGTCATTGAGATCGAGAAGGACGAGTGGATGGACGTCCCCTCGAAGCTCGATCAGTTCGGCGGGGGCGGCGGCAAATGGACGCTGACGATCACCGGCTGGGTCAACAACCCCGACGGCGCATCACATCCCGGCAGCTACGCGCTGGTGACGATCAACGGCACCTACCCGAAGCTGGCGGTCTATTGCGGCAATCTGTTCATCTATCGCCAGCGCGCGGGATCCTATCTGGTCTCGCAGCAGAACCTGAGGGTGATCCCGCAGCAATGGATCGACAGCGGTCAGATGACCAAAAGCCAGGCGCTGAAGACCTGCGAGAACTGACCGGCGCGCGCCGCTACAGGATTCCCGGCAGGTCCAGCCCCATCTCGGTCGCGCAGTTACGGGCGATTTCATAACCCGCGTCGGCGTGGCGCATCACGCCGGTGGCGGGATCGTTCCACAGCACGCGTTCGAGGCGGCGGGCTGCTTCGGGCGTGCCGTCGGCGACGATGACCATGCCCGAATGCTGCGAATAGCCCATGCCGACGCCGCCGCCATGGTGAAGCGAGACCCACGTCGCGCCCGATGCCGTGTTGAGCAGGGCGTTGAGCAGCGGCCAGTCGGACACCGCGTCCGAGCCGTCGCGCATCGCCTCGGTCTCGCGATTGGGGCTGGCGACCGACCCGCTGTCGAGATGGTCGCGGCCGATGACGATCGGGGCGTCCAGTTCGCCGCTGGCGACCATCGCGTTGAAGGCGAGGGCGAGGCGGTGGCGGTCGCCGAGACCGACCCAGCAGATGCGCGCGGGCAGACCCTGGAACGCGATGCGCTCTTTCGCCATGTCGAGCCAGTTGTGGAGATGGTGGTTGCCCGGGAGCAACTCCTTCACCTTCTGGTCGGTCTTGTAGATGTCCTCGGGATTGCCCGACAGCGCTGCCCAGCGGAACGGGCCAATGCCGCGGCAGAACAGCGGGCGGATATAGGCGGGGACGAAGCCGGGGAAGGCGAAGGCGTTCCCGACGCCCTCGTCCTTGGCGACCTGACGGATATTGTTGCCGTAATCGAGCGTGGGGATGCCCATGTCATGGAAGTCGAGCATCGCGCGGACATGCGCCGCCATCGACGCGCGCGCGGCCTTCTCGACCTCGTGCGGGGCGGTCTCGCGCTTGGTGAACCACTCGTCGAGCGTCCAGCCGGCGGGGAGGTAGCCGTTGACCGGATCGTGCGCGCTGGTCTGATCGGTGACGATGTCCGGGCGGACGCCGCGGCGGACCAGTTCGGGCAGTATTTCGGCGGCATTGCCGAGCAGGCCGACCGAGACGGGCTTGTCCGAAGTGCGAATGATCTCAAGCGCTTCGTCGATACTGTTGGCGGCGCGATCGAGGTAGCGGGTCTTGAGCCGCATCTCGATCCGGCTCGGCTGGCACTCCACGGCGAGGCATGAGGCGCCGGCCATCGTCGCGGCCAGCGGCTGCGCGCCGCCCATGCCGCCAAGGCCTGCCGTCAGCACCCATTTGCCCGACAGGTCGCCGCTATAATGCTGGCGTCCGGCCTCGACGAAGGTCTCGTAGGTGCCCTGAACGATGCCCTGGGTGCCGATATAGATCCACGATCCGGCGGTCATCTGGCCGTACATCGCCAGCCCCTTGCGATCGAGCTCGTTGAAATGCTCCCAGGTCGCCCAATGGGGGACGAGGTTGGAATTGGCGATCAGCACGCGTGGGGCATCGGGGTGAGTGCGGAACACGCCGACGGGCTTGCCCGACTGGACGAGCAGGGTCTGGTCGGCGTCGAGCCTGCGCAGCGCATCGACGATGCGGTCGTAGCTCTCCCAGTCGCGCGCGGCACGGCCGATGCCGCCATAGACGACGAGACTCTCCGGCGCCTCGGCGACGTCGGCGTCGAGATTGTTCATCAGCATGCGCAGCGGGGCCTCGGTGAGCCAGCTCTTCGCGGACAGGTCGGTGCCGGTGGGGGCTTTGATGCGGCGGCTGTTGTCGGTGCGGGTCATGCTTGGGCTTTCGCGAAATCGATGGCGGCGGTGAGGATGGGGCGGAGGACCCGCTGGCAGGATGCCGCCGTGCGCTCGTGCCACGGCGGGGGCCAGTCGTCCGGAGTCTCGATCAGGTAGGTGCGCATCGCCAGCTCCATCTGGATGGCGTGCACGCCCTTGTCCGGCCGGCCGTAATGCCGGGTGATCCAGCCGCCCTTGAACCGGCCGTTGGTAACGCGGCTATACGGCCCGGCGTCACAGATCGTCTCGATCGCCTGCGTCAGCGCGGGGGCGCAGGAGGCGCCGTCATTGGTGCCGATGTTGAAGTTGGGCAATTCGCCGTCGAACAGCTTGGGAACGACGCTGCGGATCGAATGCGCGTCATACACCACGATTGCGGGATGGAGCGCGCGCAGACGCTCGATCTGGACCGCGAGAGCGAGGTGATAGGGATCGAACCAGTCCGCGCGGCGGCGGGCGATCTCATGCGCATCGGGCAGGGCGCCGGGTTGGTAGAGGGGCAAGCCGTCGAAGGTCTGGATCGGGCAAAGGCTGGTGGTGAACTGGCCGGGATAGAGGGTGTGGCCCTCGGGATCCCGGTTTACGTCGATCACCGTGCGCGAGACGGTGGTGCGAACGATCGTGGCGTCGAGCTCGCGCGCAAAGGCGTAGAGATGGTCGACATAGAGGTCGGCGTCGTGGCGAGCCAGATCAGGGGAGACGAGGCCGTGAATCTCCTCGGGAATGTCGGTGCCGGCATGGGGGATGGAGATGATGAGCGGGGCATTGCCCTGTTCGACGCGGATCATCGATCGATCCCCGGCAACCCGGTGCCGAGCGCGCCGCTGGCGATCAGCGTCGTCGCGGCCGCCATGTCGGGGGCGAAGTGACGGTCGTCCTCAAGATGGGGGACCTGATCGCGAAGCAGCGCGCGCGCCGCTTCGAGCGGCTCGCTCGAGCTGAGCGGGGCATGGAAGTCGCAGCCCTGCGCGGCGGCGAGATATTCGATGCCTAGGATGTTGGCGAGGTTGCGGGTCATGTCGAGCAGGCGGCGGGCGCCGTGCCCGGCCATCGAGACATGATCCTCCTGATTGGCCGAGGTCGGGATCGAATCGACGCTGGCGGGATGGGCGCGCTGCTTGTTCTCGCTGACCAAAGCCGCGGCGGTGACCTGCGGGATCATGAAGCCCGAGTTGAGGCCCGGGCGCGGGGTCAGGAAGGCGGGAAGGCCGGAGAGCGCGGGGTCGACCAGCATGGCGATGCGGCGCTCGGCCAGGCTGCCGATCTCGCAGATTGCGAGCGCGAGCATGTCGGCGGCGAAGGCGACCGGCTCGGCGTGGAAATTGCCGCCGGAGAGCGCCTCTCCGGTGTCCGTGAAGATCAGCGGGTTGTCGGTGACGCCGTTGGCCTCGATCGCGAGGGTTGCGGCCGCCTGACGGATCAGGTCGAGGCAGGCGCCCATCACCTGAGGCTGGCAGCGCAGGCAATAGGGGTCCTGCACCCGCTCGTCGCCCTCGCGGTGCGAGGCGCGGACCGCGGAGCCGGACATGAGGCCCGCGAGCGCGTCGGCGACCTCGATCTGACCGCGATGACCGCGAACCTGATGGATGCGCGGATCGAACGGGGTGTCGGAACCTTTGGCCGCCTCGGTCGAGAGCGCGCCGGTGACGAGCGCGGCACGGAACAGGCGCTCGGTCTCGAACAGCGCGGCGAGCGCGTAGGCGGTGCTGAACTGGGTGCCGTTGAGGAGGGCGAGACCTTCCTTGGGGCCGAGAGTGAGACCGCCGAGCATGGTGCTGGCGGGGATGCGGCGCGGACCCATCTCGACCTCGCCGGTGCCGATCATCGCGGCGGCGAGATGGGCGAGCGGGGCGAGGTCGCCACTGGCGCCGACTGAACCCTGCGAGGGGATGATCGGTGTGATGCCGCGATCGAGCATGTCCTGCAGCATCGCGATCGTCTCGGGCCGCACGCCGCTATGACCTTGGGCCAGGCTGGCGAGCTTGAGCGCGATCATCAGGCGGACGACCGGAGCAGGCATGGGATCGCCGACGCCCGCGGCGTGGCTGAGCACGATATTGCGCTGGAGCGTTTCGAGGTCGTCGTCCCCGATCTTCACCGAGGCGAGTTTCCCGAAGCCGGTGTTGATGCCGTAGACCGGCTCGTGCCGGGCGAGGATCGCCTGTACCGCATCGGCGCTCGCCTGCACCTTGTCGTGGCATGACGGGTCGAGCGGCGCCGGCTCGCCGCGATAGATGGCGTTCCAGATGGCGAGCGGAGTGTTGCCGGGGATGATCATTTGCCTGCGAAAACTCGGGTGTGAAGGGGGTTGGCGCCGATGCGATAGACCAGCTCGGCAAGGTCGGTGACGTTCCAGATGGTGAAGTCGGCGGCTTTGCCCGGTTCGAGCGTGCCGGTCCGGTTGCGGAGCCCGAGCGCCCGCGCGCCGTTGACGGTGATGCCGCGCAGGCATTCGGCGACGGTGAGGCGGAAGAAAGTCGCGCCCATGTTCGCCGCGAGCAGGATCGACGCCATCGGCGAGGTGCCGGGGTTGCAGTCGGTGGCAAGGGCGATGGGGACGCCCGCATCGCGCAACGCCTGTATTGGGGGGCGGCGCTCCTCACGCGTGAAGTAGAAGGCGCCGGGGAGGAGGGTGGCGACGGTGCCGGACGCGGCCATCGCGGCGATGCCGGCGTCGTCGAGATGCTCGAGATGATCGGCGGACAGGGCGTTGTGGCGGGCGGCGAGCGCGGCGCCGTGCAGGTTCGAAAGCTGCTCGGCGTGGAGCTTGACCGGAAGGCCATGGGCGATGGCGGCGGCGAGGACGCGGTCGGTCTGGCCGGGGGTGAAGCCGATGCCCTCGCAGAACGCGTCCACCGCATCGGCATGGCCGGCCGCGGCCGGGATGATCGTGTCGCGGACCAGATCGACATAGCCGTCGGCGTCGCCCCGGTATTCGGGCGGGACGGCATGAGCGGCGAGCAGGGTGGTGCGGACACGGACGTTGCGCGTCTCGCCGAGACGGCGGGCGGCGCGGAGCATCTTGAGCTCGTCGTCGAGCGTGAGGCCGTAGCCTGACTTGATCTCGACCGTGGTGACGCCCTCGGCGATCAGCTGGTCGAGGCGGGGCAGGGCGGAGGCGATCAGCTCGTCCTCGCTCGCGGCGCGGGTCGCGGTGACGGTCGAGAGGATGCCGCCGCCGGCGCGCGCGATCTCCTCATAGGTCGCGCCTTCCAGCCGCGCCTCGAACTCCTTCGCCCGGTTGCCGGCATGGACCAGATGGGTGTGGCAGTCGATCAGGCCGGGGGTGATCCAGCGGCCATCGCAGTCGATGATCTGCGCGGCGTCGGGCGCGTCCGATTCGGGGCCGGCATAGGTGATCGTGTCGCCCGTTGCCGCGACCGCGCCCTGCTCGACCACGCCCAGCCCGCCGCCCGTCATCGTCGCGAGACGCGCGTTTCGCCAGAGTTTGTCCGCCGGAGTCGCCATGCGCCTTATGGTTGGACATGGCGCTGAATATGTCTAGACATAATCAGCATGAACTTGTGGTTCGAATCCGCGCTGCTGGACGATGGCTGGGCCGATCGCGTCCGGCTCACGCTCGCGCACGGGCGGATCGAAACGGTCGAGGCCGGGGTCGATCCCGATGTGGGCGATGATCGCCATTTTGTGGCGCTGCCGGGGCTGCCCAATGTCCATAGTCACGCCTTCCAGCGCGCGATGGCGGGGCTGGCCGAGGCGCGTGGGCGTGCCGACGACGATTTCTGGTCGTGGCGGGAGCTGATGTACCGGTTCGTCGGGCGGATCGGGCCGGAGGAGTGCGAGGCCATCGCTGCGCTGGCCTATGCCGAGATGCTCGAAGCCGGGTTCACGCGGGTCGGCGAGTTTCACTATCTGCATCACACGCCGGACGGATCGCGTTACGATGACGTCACCGAGATGTCGGGGCGGATTGCCGCGGCGGCTGAGGCGGCGGGGATCGGCCTTACGC
>DATIGZ010000330.1:0-6739 GCA_035481255.1 Sphingomonas sp.
GACCCGGATAGGCATCGAAGCTCACCTCGGCCGGCTGGCCGACGCGCATCTTGTCGAGGTCGGTTTCCTTGAAGTTAGCCTCGACCCACGATCCGTCCGAGCGGCTGCCGGTGCGGACGATGGTGACGGCGGGGAGGCCCGACATCATCATCTGCCCGACCTGAAGCCGGTCGGACTGGCTGACCACGCCATCGACCGGAGCGTAGCGCGCGGTGCGCGCAAGATCGAGCGCGGCCTTGTCGCGCTGAGCGCGGGCCGCGGCGATGGCTGGGTTGACGCCGGGGACGGCGGAGCCGCTCGACAGTTTCGAGCGCGCCTCGGCCGCGTCGGCGACCGCGCGCTGATAGGAGGCGCGCGCCTGCTCGACCGAGTGCAGTGCCTGATCGTAGCGGGCGCGGGTGGTGAAGCCGCGGTCCATCAGCGCCTTTTGCCGGCTATAATCCTCCTGCGCGGAAGCGATCTGGTCGCGCGCGGCCTGAATATCGGCGCCGGTGCCGACGACGCTCGCCTGAAGCGTGCCGACCTGGACCTGCGCATTGGCGATCGCGGCATCGGCCTGCGACAGCGCGATACGATAGGGTTCGGGATCGATGCGGAAGAGGAGGTCGCCGGCCTTGACCGGCTGGTTCTCCTTCACCGCTACCTCGACGATGCGACCCGCGACATCACTCGCGACTGAGACCTTGTCCTGCTGGACATAGGCGTTGTCGGTCGAGACGGTGCCGCCCGACAGCGCCCACCACCCGCCGACTGCGGCGATCAGCAGCAACGGCACGCCGAACATCAGGAGCGGGCGCAGCCAGCGGCGCTTGCGGGGGGCGGTGGGTGTGATCTCGATCGCTTCAGCGATATCGAGCTTGGGATCTGCGTCAGCCATTGACGGCCTCTTTGTTGTCGTTCGCGCGGTTTTCATCGTCGGCGAGGAGGTTGGTGCGCAGCGCGCGAAGCGCGGCGTGCATGCGGATACGGTCCTGCGGGTCGACGCCCTCCATCACCTCGTCGATCATCGTATCGGCGATGTTGCGCAGCTCGATCAGGATCGGTTGCGCCTTGTCGGTGAGGTGGATGCGCCAGACGCGCCGGTCGGCGGGGTCGCGGCGCCGCTCGACCAGACCCGCGTCCTCGAGCCGGTCGATCATGCGGCCGACGGTGATAGGCTCGACCTCGAGCAGGTCGGCGAGCATGCCCTGATTGCAGCCCTCGTTGCGCTTGAGGACGCTGAGCGTGTGCCATTGTGCGCGGGTGACACCGATACGGCGGGCGCGCACGTCGAACCGCTTCCGCATCAGGCGGGCGATATCATTCAGAAGGAATCCAAGGGAGTCGGGCATGATGGGCATATAATAAGCATGCTTATAGTTTTCGACAGGGTGATTAGTTGCAATATAAAACGTAACGATTGCAAATTGTGCAACCGGTCAGGGTTTCGCGGCGGCGTAAAGTGCGGCATCCCGCGGCAATGCAGACTCAGAGTTTCGAGAGCTTCGACGGCACCCCTATCGCATGGCGGGAGATGGGCGAGGGCAGGCCGGTGGTGCTGATCCACGGCTATTTCTCCGACGCCAACACCAACTGGATCAAATACGGTACCGCCGCGAAGCTGGCCGATGCGGGGTTCCGGGTGATCATGCCTGACCTGCGCGCGCATGGGGCAAGCGGGCGCCCGCAGGGGGCCGACGCCTATCCGCCCGACGCGCTGGCGATGGATGCCGAGGCGTTCATCGCGCATCTGGGCCTCACCGATTACGACCTGGGCGGCTATTCGCTGGGCGCGCGGACCACGGTGCGGGTGCTGGCGCGCGGGATGGCACCCACGCCGCGACGCGTGGTGCTGTCAGGGCTGGGCGACGAGGGTGTGACCGATACCGGACGCCGGGCGGGCTTCTTCCGCCGGGTCCTGACCAAGTTCGGCAGCTTCAGGCATGGCGATCCGGAGTTCATGTCGCAGGCGTTCCTGAAGACCACGGGCGGCGATCCGGTGGCGCTGCTCGGCATCCTCGACACGTTCGTGGATACCCCGGAAGCGGAGGTCGCGACGTTCGATCTGCCGGTGCTGGTGGTTGGCGGCGCGGCGGACGATGAGGTCGGCTCGTTCGAGGGACTGGCGGCGATGCTGCCGCAGGGGCGCTTCGTCGAGATCCCCGGCAACCATATGAGCGCCGTCACCCGCGCCGAGCTGGGCGACGCGATCGTAACATTCTTGACTGCTTGACCCATTTCAAGGGCGGGCGCAGTGTCCGCCGCAATCACAAAACAAGCCACAAGAGGGGCCCATGATCCGCACCGGAATTTCGACGATCACGCTCGCCATGCTGCTGGCGGCACCTGCCGTCGCGCAGGAAAAGAAGGCTGCGCCGGCAACGGGCGCGGCGACCCCGGCGGCCGCCGATGCGTTCCTGAAAAAAGCGACTGACGAATTCACCGAATTCTCGATCGATGATGCGCGGATCCAGTGGCTCTACGCGACCTATATCAATGACGACACCTCGGCACTGGTGGCGAAGAGCCAGGCCAAGGGTACGGAAATGCTGGTCGGCTATGCGCTGGAGGCATCGAAATTCACTCAGGTGAAGGGTCTGTCGCCCGACACCAGGCGCCAGCTCGACATTCTGCGCAGCGGCATCACGTCGCCCGCTCCGACGCGCGCGGGAGCGGCCGCGGCGCTGTCCAAGCTGCAGACCGACATGCAGACCGTGTATGGCACCGGGAAGGGCACGCTGAAGGGCGAGGCGATCAACGGCAGCGACATCGAAGCGGCGATGGGCACCAACCGCAACCCCGCCGAGCTCAAGGAAATGTGGACGAGCTGGCATGACAATGTCGGCGCGCCGCAGCGGGCGGATTATCAGCGCGCGGCCGGACTGCTCAACGAGGGCGCGCGCGAGCTGGGCTTCAAGGATGTGGGCGCGATGTGGCGCTCCAACTACGATATGCCGCCGGAAGAGTTCGCCAAGCTCACCGACAAGCTGTGGAACGAGGTGAAGCCGCTCTACGAGTCGCTGCACACCTATGTTCGCTGGAAGCTCAACGAGAAATACGGTGACGCCGTCCAGTCCAAGACCGGCCCGATCCGCGCCGACCTGCTCGGCAACATGTGGGCGCAGGAATGGGGCAACATCTATGACGTGGTCGCACCGGCGGGCGCGGGCGATCTGGGCTATGACGTCGGCGAACTGCTGACCGCGAAGAAGTACGACGCGATCAAGATGGTGAAGGCGGGCGAGGGTTTCTATTCCTCGCTGGGCCTCGCGCCGATGCCCGACACCTTCTGGAAGCGCTCGCTGTTCGTGAAGCCCGCCGATCGCGAGGTGCAGTGCCATGCGTCAGCCTGGAATCTCGACAATGTCGACGATCTGCGCATCAAGATGTGCATCAAGGTGAATGGCGACGATTTCACCACGATCCATCATGAGCTGGGTCACAATTACTACCAGCGCGCGTACAATAAGCTGCCCTTGCTCTATCGCACCGGCGCCAATGACGGGTTCCACGAGGCGATCGGCGATTTCGTCGCGCTGTCGATCACGCCCGACTATCTCGTCTCGATCGACCTGCTCGACAAGGACAAGGTACCGAGCGCGGACAAGGACACCGGGCTGCTGTTGCGCCAGGCGATGGACAAGGTGGCGTTCCTTCCGTTCGGCCTGCTGATCGACAAGTGGCGCTGGGGCGTGTTCTCGGGCGGGATCAAGCCCAATGGCTATCAGGGTGCGTGGGACGCGCTGCGCCTGCAATATCAGGGCATCACGCCGCCGGTGGCGCGTGACGAGAGCAAGTTCGATCCGGGCGCGAAATATCATATCCCGGCGAACGTGCCCTACACCCGCTATTTCCTTGCCCGGCTGTTGCAGTTCCAGTTCTACAAGGCGGCGTGCGATCAGGCTGGGTGGAAGGGGCCGCTCCACCGCTGTTCCTTCTATGGCAACAAGGAAGTCGGCACCAAGCTGGACGCGATGCTGGCGATGGGGGCGTCCAAGCCGTGGCCCGACGCGCTCGAAGCCTTTACCGGCAGCCGCGAGATGAGCGGTGCGGCGATGGTCGAGTATTTCGCGCCGTTGAAGGCGTGGCTCGACGAGCAGAACAAGGGCAAGCCGACCGGCTGGTAAGTCACCGGTAACTGCCTGAACGAAAAACGGCCGCCGCGGCATTCCCGCGGCGGCCGTTCTCGTTTCGAACGGGCCAGGTCAGGCCTTTTCCTTGCCTTTCGGCTTGGCGGGCGCGGCGGTATCGGACGGACCACCGCCACCCTTCTTGACCGCGTAGAAGATTCCGGCGACCGCCGCGCCGATCGCGGCAACACCGCCGATCACCGACGCGAAGAAGTTGCGATCGCCCATCTGCTCGCGCTTGTCCGCGACGAACTGGACGGGCGCGGATTCAGCGACGCTATGCGCAGCCGATTGCGCGGCGGCACTGACCTTGGCCGCGGCCGCCTGCGCAGCGGCGCGAGGACGGCTGGCCGTCGTTTTGGGTTTGGCCGTGGTCTTGGGCTTCGCCGCGGCGGCGGGCTTGCGAGCCGCGGCTTTGCGGCGGGGCGGGGGCGCCTTGTCCGCGGCGGGCTTGGCGGCCGCAGCCTTGGGTGCAGTCTTGGCCGGTGCCTTGGCGTCGGCAGGCTTGGGGGCGGGAGCCTCGGCCTTGGGCGCCGCAGCCGTCTTTGCCGCGGGCTTCTTGGCCGGAGCCTTCTTGGCCGGGGCCTTTTTCGGGGCTGCGGGCTTCGCGGCTTTGGGTGCGCCCTCCGCAGGGGGTTCGGTTGGCTTGGGGGCTGGCTTGGTCTTCGACGTGCTCGGGGCCTTGGCCATCACGATACTCCGCTGGTTTCGTGTCTGTAACCACCGTGAAGCAAATCGGTTTCCGCCGTCAATGCGCGATGGTTACCGGAAGGGGCCATCGCGGCCGCCGTTCATCTGAACGGCGGCTCGTTAAACGCCCGCAGCTTGCGCGAGTGGAGCTTGGCGCCTTCGCGGCGAAGCTGCTCGCACGCCTCGATCCCGATCTTGAGATGCTCGGCGATCGCGCGCTCGTAGAAGCGGTTGGCTTGTCCCGGCAGCTTAAGCTCGCCGTGGAGCGGCTTGTCCGAGACGCAGAGCAGGGTGCCGTAGGGGACGCGGAAGCGATAGCCCTGCGCGGCCAGGGTCGCACTCTCCATGTCCACGCCCACCGCGCGGCTTAGGGAGAAACGCAGCGCCGAGCGCGAGAAGCGCAGCTCCCAATTGCGGTCGTCGGTGGTGACGATCGTGCCGGTGCGCAGGCGGCGCTTGAGTTCGTCGCCCGACTGGCCCGAGACGACCTCGGCGGCGCGGGCTAGAGCCTGCTGGACCTCGGCGATCGCGGGGACCGGGATTTCGGGCGGGAGCACGTCATCAAGGACGTGGTCGTCGCGGAGATAGGCGTGGGCGAGGACATAGTCGCCGATCCGCTGGCTGGGGCGCAGGCCGCCGCAATGGCCGATCATCATCCATGCTTCGGGCCGCAGTACCGCCAGGTGATCGGTGATCGTCTTCGCGTTGGACGGGCCGACGCCGATGTTGACGAGCGTGATGCCGGTGCCGTCCTCGGCCATCAGATGCCAGGCGGGCATCTGATGGCGCCGCCACGCGCCGTCGGTGAGCAGGGTTTCGGGATCGTCGCCCGCGCGGATGACGATGCCGCCGGGGCCGGACACGCCGGTGAAGCGGCTCGCCTCTCCCGATTCCTTGGCGCCCAGCTGCGCACAGGCCCAGCGAACGAATTCATCGACATAGCGGTGATAGTTGGTGAACAATATGTACTGCTGGCTGTGCTCCGACGGGGTGCCGGTATAGTGGCGCAGACGGGCGAGGCTGAAGTCGGTGCGCAGGCCATCGAACAAAGCGAGCGGACGCGTCTGATCGAGGCTGATCCAAGTGCCGTCGGCGATCTCGTCACCGATATGCGCAAGCTCGGTCGCCGGGAAATGGCGGGCGAGTTCAAGCGCCGAGACCTCATCGAGCCGCAACGCGTGACCCGGATCGAGCACATAGGGGAAGGGGATTTCCTGACGGCCGGGTACCGCCGAGACTTCGACGTCATAATCCTCGATCAGCAGCGTGAGCTGCTCGATGAGATAGTCGGCGAACATCGCCGGCTTGGTAACGCTGATGGCGTAGTCGCCCGGCGTGACCAGACGGCCGAAGCTACGCGCCGGGGTCGGGCGATCGACTTCGTTGCGATAGGCGACGCGGATCTCGGGATAGGCGAAGCTGCCGTCCTTGCGGCGCTCCGGATCGGGCGGCGTGCCCTGCGTGAGATAAAGCGTGAGGGCGTCCTGAAGGCGGGTGACGGACGCGGTGTAGAGCCGATCCAGTTCGGCGACGATCTTTTCTGCTGTTGTCATCTTCCACGGCTAATGCGCCAAGATGACATTAGCAAGACCAGCGCGTGCCCGAAATGCGACGCGCGGGAAGAACCCGCGCGTCCTGCTGCCTGGTCGGCCCGACTTACTTGGCCTCTTCTTTCTCGCGCAGCTTGCTGATGCCATAGGCGGCCCCCGCAACTGCGGCGGCGGCGCCCGCGGCGACCGCAGCGGTTGCGCCGGGATGCTTCTTCGCGGTTTCGATCGCGCTGTTCACAGCCTCTGTCACCGCATCCCGCGCGTCGGCCAGCGCGTCCTTCGTGCGGTCGATCAACGTATCTTCGGTTTCGATCTCGGGGGTCGCCGGGGTGGTCTCATCGATCATCACGCGTCTCCTTTCATCGACAGAACCGATCGCGGGCGCACCGG
>DATIGZ010000331.1:0-12550 GCA_035481255.1 Sphingomonas sp.
ACCGCCGCCGCGCCGCCGCGTAACCAGAATCTGGGCGCCGACTACGACGGCTGATCCGTTTCGGACCCAGTTTCGACGTTTCAAACGCCGGTATCCCTCGGGATGCCGGCGTTTTTAATGGTTTCGCGAATCGAAACAGACACTTGATCCCATCCGCTCCGAATCGGACAATTACTGATCCGACTCGGGGGGAATGCCGTTGCCAGGCATCGATGCGGTCATTTCGGCGATCGACGCCGTTGCGCGCGAAGCGATGCTGTTCGCCGCGATCGGATTCCTGATCGGCGGCATCGACGACCTGATGGTCGATCTCGTCTTCCTCGGGTCACGCATCCGCAAATGGTGGCGGGCCGAACCGGATCGCGCACCGTCGCGCGACGGCGGCCGCATGGCGGTGTTCGTTCCGGCATGGGACGAAGCCGCCGTGATCGGACCGATGCTGCGCACCGCGCTCGGCCGGTACGTCTATGCCGATTACCGCATCTATGTCGGCGTCTACCCCAACGACCCCGCGACGCTCGCCGCGGTGAGCGCCGTCGCCGCCGCGGACGATCGCGTACGCATGGTCGTCAACACGCGGTCCGGCGGCACGACCAAGGCCGATTGCCTCAACGCCATCTGGCGTGCCCTGCTGCGTGACGAAGCGGAAGAAGGGCCGGCTCGCGCGATCGTACTGCACGATGCCGAGGACGTGGTGCATCCCGATGAGCTTGGCGTGATGGCGGCGTGGCTGACGGATCATGCGGCGGTGCAGATTCCGGTACTCCCGCTTCCCGATCCGCGTTCCCCGCTGATCGCCGGCCACTATCTTGACGAATTTTCCGAAGCACACGCGAAAACGCTCGCCGTACGCGAGGCCTTGGGCGCGGCCCTGCCCTTCGCGGGGGTCGGCTGCGCGATCGATCGCGCGCTTCTTGGCCGGATCGCTGACGCGCGCGATGGCGTGCCGTTCGACGAATCGAGTTTGACCGAGGACTATGAACTGGGCCTCACCGTCGCGGCGATGGGCGGACGGACCCGGCTCGCGCGGACCCGCGATGCCAATGGCGAACTGGTCGCCGTCCGCGCCTATTTCCCGGCCTCGCTTGGCGCCGCCGTGCGTCAGAAGGCGCGCTGGATGACCGGAATCGCGCTCGCCGGCTGGGATCGCACCGGCTGGGCGCGCGGCGGTTCGGTCGGCGAGCATTGGATGCGGATGCGCGACCGGCGCGCGACCCTGGCGATCCCCGTCCTCGCCATCGCCTATCTCGCACTCGTCGCCTGGGGCGTGTCGCTGGGCGCCCACCTGTCGAGCGGAACGCCGCTACCCGCGCCCGAAGGCATGCTCCGGACGCTGCTCGCCGCGAATCTCGCATTGCTCGGCTGGCGCATCGCGACGCGGATGGTTTTCACCGCCCGCGCGTTCGGGCCGGTCGAGGCGCTGCTTTCGGTCCCGCGGTTGTTCGTCGCGAACCTCGTCGCGCTGCTCGCCGCGCGACGGGCGATCGCGATCTATCTGCCCACGCTGCGCGGCAAGCCCCCGGTGTGGGACAAGACCGCGCATCATTTCCCCGTCTCGGGCGACGGCGGCGCGGCATGACCGGACGCGGGCGGCCGCTACGCTTCGTCGCGCTGGTCGTCTGCGGCTGGGCCAGCGCCCGCACGGCCATGCTGTGGCCCGACGGCGCGACGCTGCCACAGGCGATCGAAGCCGCCTTCCCCCTGCGATCCGCACAGGCCGCCCCGGTGGCCGCCCGCCGCACAGCGCCGCCAGTCGCACCATCACGCCCGCTCGTGGCGATGGCGATCCCCGCCCCGCCGCTGCTTGCGCCCGGCCCCGTCGTGCATCGCGGTGACCCCGCGCGCGTCAATCTCGCGATGCTCGGCCTGCTCCGCTTCGGACGCGAGGAGGCGCTTGGCGTTCCGTCCGGCGCGCTGCCGCGTCCCGCCGCGCCCACATCCCTTCCCTACACCGCGCAGCCCGCGCGCTGGTCGGCGAGCGCGTGGGTCGTCACCCGGCGCGGCGCGGCGGCGAGCGGGCCGATGCTCGGTGGAGATCAGGCCGGTCTGCGCATCGCCTATCATCCCGCAAGCGGTCGGATCGCGCTGTTCGCGCGGCTGACGGCACCGCTCGCCGGGCGCGGAAGCGAGGCGGCGGCGGGGATCGAGTGGCAGCCGACAGCGGCGCCCATTCGCGTCGTCGCCGAGTATCGCGCCGGCCTCGACGGCACGCGCGGCGGTCCGGCGGCGGGCGTGGTCGCGGGCGTCTATGCCGTGCCGCTGGCGCTCGATTTCAGCCTCGAGGCTTATGGTCAGGTGGGCGCCGTCGCCCGCACCCGCATCGACCCTTTCGCCGATGGCGCGTTGCGCGTGACGCGACAGGTCGCCGCCGTCGGGCGCACCCGGCTCGATGTCGGCGCGGGCGCCTGGGGTGCCGCGCAGCGCGGTGCGGCACGGCTCGATATCGGCCCCAGCGCGGTCGCCAGCCTACCCGTGGGCGACAGCGCGTTGCGCCTCGCGATCGACTGGCGCGAACGCGTCGCGGGGGATGCCCAACCCGGCTCAGGGCCCGCGCTCAGCCTCGGCGCGGATTTCTGACGAACTTTCGTTCGCATTCGCCTTTCGTGCGCCCCGATCAGCGGTTACGCAGGGGCGCCCATGGATCTGTACCTCCCCATCGCCAATCTTTCGGTCAACGCGGTCGTGATCGTGATGCTGGGGCTGGGCGTCGGGCTGTTGTCGGGCATGTTCGGCGTGGGCGGAGGGTTCCTCACCACGCCGCTGCTGATCGTCTACGGCATCCCGCCCACTGTCGCCGCCGCCTCCTCGGCGAGCCAGGTGACCGGGGCGAGCGTCTCGGGTGTGTTCGCGCATCTGCGCCGTCAGGGCGTCGATCTCCATATGGGCGCGGTGCTGATCGCCGGCGGGGTGCTGGGATCGGGCGCGGGCGCGCTGCTGTTCCGCCTGCTTCAGGCGAGCGGGCAGATCGATACGGTGATCGCGATCCTCTATGTGCTGATGCTCGGATCGATCGGCTGGCTGATGCTTGCGGAATCGCTGGGTGCGATCCGCGCGCAACGGCTCGGCACCGCGCCGCGCGCCAAGCGGCGGCGGCACCACCCGATGGTCGCCTCGCTTCCGCTTCGCTGGCGCTTCTATCGCTCTGGCCTCTACATCTCGCCGCTCGCACCTTTGCTGCTCGGGTTCGCGACGGGCATATTGACGATGCTGCTCGGCGTCGGCGGCGGCTTCATCCTGATCCCGGCGATGCTCTATCTGCTCGGCATGCCGGCGCAGGTGGTGGTCGGCACCTCGCTGTTCCAGATCCTGTTCGTCAGCGCCGCCGCGACGATGGTCCATTCGGTGACGACCAAGGCGGTCGACATCGTCCTCGCCGTGCTTCTGCTGCTCGGATCGGTGGTCGGCGCCCAGCTCGGCGCCCGCTTCGCGGCCAAGGCGAAGCCCGAATATCTCCGCCTCGTCCTCGCGGTGATGGTGCTGCTGGTCGCGCTGCGCATGGTGCTCGGCCTCGCCTGGCGTCCGGATGAGATCTTCACGGTGCAATTGGGATGAAGCGCGCCGCGCTCCTCCTCGCGCTCGCCGCGCCCTTGCTGATGGGACAGGCCAAGCCCGTCCTCGTGCCCGACGTCTCCCAGCGCGAGATCGAGATCGCCTACTCCTTCACCGGCGCCGATCTGCTGCTGTTCGGCGCGATCGTCCATGCCGGGGGCAGCGCCGCGCAGCCCGGCGAGCCGCCCGCGGACATCGTCGTGGTGGTAAAGGGGCCGACCGAGTCCGTGCTGGTGCGCGAAAAGCAGAAGATCGCCGGAATCTGGGTCAATGCCGACCGCACCCGCTACCGCTCCGCGCCGTCCTTCTATGCGGTCGCGTCCTCGCGCCCGATCCGCGATATCGTCGACGCGCGCACCCGCGCGATCTATGAGCTCGGCCTCGACAGCCTCCAGCTCTCTCCCGCTTCCGGCGCCGTGCCCGCGGTGCAGGCTCGTTTCGACGCCGGCCTTGTCGATCTCAAGAAGCGCACCGGCCTCTATTACGAGGCACCCGGGAGTGTCGAAATATCCGGTGGCGTACTCTATCGCGGCCGCATCAACATCCCCGCCCGCGTCCCCGTCGGCCGCTTCACCGCCGAAACCTTCCTGATCCGGGACGGCCGGGTGCTGGCTGCGGCGGTGCGCGAGATCGATATTCGCAAATCGGGCTTCGAACGCTGGGTGGCACGCGCCGCGGAGCGCTCCTCGGTGCTCTATGGCATGGTCGCCGTGCTGCTCTCGGTTTTCTTCGGTTGGGCGGCGGGTGCGATCTGGCGCCGATTCTGAAGCCATGCGAACCCATTCTTTACCTTGAATGCTCCATATCGGTTCGGTTGAACCGGGGGAGCGTGCCTTGACGACCGAGGATCTGGGCGGACAGCATTTCGACAATATCCGCCCCGCATCCGATGCGGCGGCGCCCGCGGCCGCTGGCACGCCGCTGACCGGCATCGGCGCGGTCTTCGCGATCGGCGGCGCCTCGAGCGAAGTTGTGTTCGACCCCGCGGCGCTCGAATCGCTCGCCAACAGCGCTGATCCCGCGATCGCCAATGCCGGCACCGTCGGCAGCCAGGTGAAGATGCGGTCGGGTTCGTCGTGGCTGGTCGCCAATGTCCGATCGTTGCGCTTCGACGATGCGACCGGCCGAATCGTCGCGCAGGTCGATTTCCTCGGCGAGGGCGTCGAGGAGAAGCTGACCGGCAAGCTCTATGGCTTCCGCCGCGGCGTTACCCGCTATCCCGCGCCTGGCACCGGCGTCTTCCCGGTCTCGACCGCCGATCTGCGCCAGATCTATGCCGCCGACGATCGCCCGCATATCGAAGTCGGAAATGTTTACCCGACCAAGGACATTCGCGCCGCGCTCTATGTCGACGCGATGCTGGGCAAGCATTTCGCGCTGCTCGGTTCGACCGGTACCGGCAAATCGACCAGCGCCGCGCTGATCCTCCACCGCATCTGTGAGCTCGCGCCCCAAGGCCATGTCGTGATGATCGACCCGCACGGCGAATATTCGGCGGCGTTCAAGACCAACGGCGCGCTGTTCGACGTCAGCAACCTCGCCATGCCCTATTGGCTGATGAACTTTGAGGAGCATTGCGAAGTCTTTCTGACCACCGAAGGCTCGGATCGTCAGGTCGATGGTGACATCCTCGCCAAGTGCATTCTTCAGGCCAAGCAGAAGAACCGGCTCGCCGCCGAGTTCGGCAAACTGACGGTCGACGCGCCGATCCCCTATCTCCTGTCCGACCTGACCCAGATCATCCAGAATGAGATGGGCAAGATGGACAAGGCGACCGACACCGCCCCCTATCTGCGCCTCAAGGGCAAGATCGACGAGATCAAGGCCGATCCGCGCTACGCCTTCATGTTCTCGGGCATGCTGGTCGCGGATACGATGGCGAGCTTCATCAGCCGCGTCTTCCGCCTGCCCGGCGACGGCAAACCGATCTCGATCATCGACGTGTCGGGCGTGCCTTCCGAAATCACCTCGGTCGTCGTGGCCGTGCTGAGCCGCATGGTGTTCGACTATGCGATCTGGTCGCGCGGCGAATCGCAGCGCCCGATCCTGCTCGTCTGCGAAGAAGCGCACCGCTACGTCCCCAACGAGCGCAATGCCGACGGCTCGTCGGTCGGGCGGATCCTCAGCCGCATCGCTAAAGAAGGCCGTAAGTACGGCGTCTCGCTGGGGCTGATCACGCAGCGCCCCTCGGACCTTGCCGAAGGCGTGCTGTCGCAGTGCGGCACGATCATCGCGATGCGCCTCAACAACGACCGCGACCAGGCCTTCGTGCGCGCGGCGATGCCCGAAGGCGCGCGCGGTTTCCTCGATTCGATCCCTGCGCTGCGCAATCGCGAGGCGATCATGGTGGGTGAGGGCGTCGCGACCCCGGTGCGCGTCGCGTTCGACTCGCTCGCCGAGGAGAAACGCCCCGCATCGAGCGATCCGCTCTTCTCCGAACTGTGGAAGCACACCGGCGGCGAGGAAGCGAGCCTTGAGCGTACGATCCGCCGCTGGCGCGCGCAGGGGCGCTAGTTTGTTTCAGCTCCGCTGAACCGCACCGGCCCGCTCCCCCACCCGGCCACCCACACCAGTGTATCTTGATGGGTGGCCGGGTGGGGGAGCGGGCTGGTGCGGCGATACGCCAACGCGCACTCTCAAATGGAATACTTCGGAATACCCAGCGCGAACCGGTCGGGCGTCAGCGCCTCGCCGCGCGTGAACGCGGCCGCGCGCACCGCGCCGCGGAACGGGCTGACCTTGTTCATCCGCATGCCCACCGACGCGCGGCCCGGCCCCTGCGGCGTGAACCTCAGCGCGGCCTCCGCCTGAAGCACGCCATTGACGAAGGCGCGATAGGTCGTCCCATCATAGCTTTGCGCGACATGGTGCCAGCGGCCCACGGGAAAGCGCTTCTCAGGCACGATCAGCGGCTGGCGATAGCCCGGACCGAGGATGAAGGTGTCGAGATACCATTCGGCGCCCTCGACCCGGATCTCGAACAGCATGCGCGTGCCGGTCTTCGCGGTCGGATCCGGATTCTCGCCGCTCTCGAGATGGAACCAGCGTTGCTCGAACGCGCCGCCATCGGGGCGGAACACCGCCTCGAACGTGAAGCGCGCCGCTCCCGCGAGCGGATGCCGGTCGAGGAACAACACATCGCCCGCGCCGTCGAACGCCACCGCCTTGCCAAGCGGGCTGTCGATCAGCTTCGGAGACCCTTCGATCCGTGGGGTCATCCCGCCGATCCGCTTCAGCGAATCGAAGGTCCAGATTTCGGTGTCGCGCTTCTTGGCCAATGCCGGCGACAGGTCCGCGAGCAGCGCAGCGCCACCGGCCAGCAGCGTACGGCGATCAATTCTCACTGCTGCTGTCGCTCTCGGCCTTCTTGCCGCGCGTCCCGCCCACCGGCACCGCCAGCAGCCGGGCGAGCTTCGCCTTGAATTCACGCAGGTCGCCGCCGCTCAGCGCCTGGACGACCGAGAAGGACACCGAACGCGGATTGATCGCGACGCCGTTACGATACAATTCATAGTGGAGGTGCGGGCCGGTCGAGATGCCGGTCGATCCGACATAGCCGATTACCTGACCGCGCGTGACGCGCTGGCCGCCGCTCACCGCGATCCGGCTCATATGGCCATAGCCGCTGCCCATGCCGCCGCTGTGGTTGAGCCGGACGAAATTGCCGTAGCCGCCATTGCGCCCGGCAAAGGCGACGGTGCCGTCATTCGCGGCACGAATCGGCGCGCCATAGCCCGCCGCGATATCCAGCCCCTTGTGCATGCGCGAGAAGCCGAGCACCGGGTGACGGCGCAGCCCGAAGCCCGAGCTGATCCGCCCCGAGGCAGGCATCGCCATCTGGCCCTTGCGCTCGCCGGTTCCGCGACCGTCATACCAGGTGGTGCGGCCATCCTCTTCCCAGCGGACGAGCTGGAGCTTGCCCGCGCCGCCGTTGAGGCCTGCATAGAGGAGGTTGCCCATCTGCACTTCGCCGGTGGCAGCCCTCGCCTGCTCGACGATGATGTCGAACTCGCTGTCGGCGCCGACACGGCCGATCGGCACGCGCGTCGCGATCGACCTGATATAGGCCTCGACCGCCTTGGCCGGGGCGCCCGCGGCGCGCGCCGAGCGGTAGAGGCTGTCGCCCACCCGGCCGCGGATGCGCAGCGGGGTATGATCAATCGCGATCGGAATTTCGTTGAGCGCAAGACTGTTGCCGCTGCGCACCAGCTCAAGGCTCAGGTCGAAGCGCGCGCGGAACGCCAGCTTCTCAAGCGGGCGGGGCTGCGATTTGTCCATCCGGCGGCCCAGCGTCAGATCGAGCTGAGTGCCCGATTTGAGATCGCCCAGCGATACCGCGCCCGCGACCAAAGTCGCCGCCTGCGCCGCATCGGCGGTGCCCACGCCCGAACGCGCCAGCGCCGCCTGCAACGCGCCGCCGCTCCCCAGCGTCAGCGTATGCTGAAGGATCGGCCGTTCCGGTGTGTCGGTGAGGGTGGCGACGAGGCTGGTCGCGCCGAGCCGGGTACCGGTGACCGATCCCGCCGCCATCGGCGCGATCGCCTGCGCGCGCGCGATGTCGGCGTCGGTGCCGGTCATCGCCGCGGGAACATTGGCATAGATCGGCCGTTCGAAGCCTGGCGAGAGCAGCACCGCTGCCGTGCACAGCCCGGCACAGGTCGCCACGCCGCGGAACCATTCGCCGCTGCCGATGCGCGATCCAAGATCAGGAACCAGGTCGAATTCGGGAAACCGTTCGCGGAATCTGTCGGCCAGCGTCGGCTTGCGGATCACAAGCGCGCGTCCGAACGAGCGCGCATTGGCGCCGCCCGCTTGCTCCACCCCATGATCGTTGCGCAAAAACAAGGTGCGCCGCCCCCAACTCCTTTGCCGCCAGCCAGCGGCAGCCTGTGGAATCGTTGTGGAACCAAGACCCTAAAGTCAAATTAAGCACCTAGCAGATTTTAGCGCTTGCGGCGAGTCGTGCGGTGACGCGGACAAGGCGTTCGCTGTACCGGAACAGGGCACTCAGACACTTGCGCGGCCCGCGTCCTCGCCCGATCTTGGATGATGTAATGAGCCGCTTTTCGAACAGTCCGGTCACCGCGGTGCTCGGTCCCACCAATACCGGCAAGACCCATCTCGCGATCGAGCGGCTGTGCGGCCATTCGAGCGGGATGATCGGCTTCCCGCTGCGGCTGCTCGCGCGGGAGGTCTATGACCGTGTCGTCGCGATGAAGGGCCCGAAGGAAGTCGCGCTGGTGACGGGCGAGGAGCGGATCGTCCCCCCCGGCGCGCGCTGGTTCCTGTGCACCGCCGAGTCCATGCCAACCGATAGAGAGGTCGGTTTCGTCGCGATCGATGAGGGTCAGCTCGGCGCCGATCCCGAACGCGGCCATGTCTTCACCGACCGCATCCTCAATGCCCGCGGCCGCGACGAGACGATGATCCTCGGCTCGGATTCGCTACGCCCCGTGCTGAAGAAGCTGGTGCCGGAGGCGGAGATCGTCGCACGCCCGCGCTTCTCGACGCTGCGCTATGCCGGGGCGAAGAAACTGTCCCGCCTGCCCAAGCGCTCCGCCATCGTCGCCTTCTCCGCCGAGGAGGTCTACGCGGTCGCCGAGGCGCTGCGCCGTCTGCGCGGTGGCGCCGCCGTGGTGATGGGCGCGCTGTCCCCGCGCACCCGCAACGCACAGGTCGCGATGTTCCAGTCAGGCGAGGTCGACTATCTCGTGGCCACCGACGCGATCGGCATGGGCCTTAATCTCGACGTCGGCCATGTCGCATTCGCTTCACTCAACAAGTTCGACGGCAAGCGCCAGCGCCGCCTGACCATCGCCGAAATGTCGCAGATCGCGGGCCGCGCCGGGCGCCATCAGCGCGACGGCACCTTCGGCGCTTTGGCCGAAGAAGGACCGGGTGCTTTCACCCCCGAAGAGATTCAGGCGATCGAGGATCACCACGTCCCGGCGCTCGAGCATCTCTACTGGCGCGAGGGCGAGCCGGACCTTGCCAGCATCGACGCGCTGATCGTCAGCCTCGAGCACAAGCCCGATTCCCCCGTGTTGCGCGCCGCGCCCGAAGCGGTCGACATGGCCGTGCTCAAGCGCCTGTCGGGCGAGGATTGGGTGCGCGACCGCGTCCGCTCGCCGCGCGCGGTCGCGCGGCTGTGGGCGGCATGCGGCCTGCCCGACTTCCGCAAGCTCGGCGCCGACCCGCACGCCCGTTTCGTTGCGCGCGTTTTCCGCCATCTGAGCGAAGGAAGCGGCCATATCCCGCACCAATGGTTCGCCGACGAGATCGCCCGGCTGGACCGCATGGACGGCGACGTCGAAACGCTCGCGGGCCGCATCGCGGCCGCCCGCAGCTGGGCCTATATCGCGCAGCGGTCCGACTGGCTGGCCGAGCCGCTTCACTGGGCCGAACGCACCCAGGCGCTGGAGGAGAAGCTGTCCGACGCGCTCCACGCCAGCCTGACCCAACGCTTCGTCGACAAGCGCACCACCGTGCTGCTGCGCCAGATCGGCGCGGGCGCCGCGCACCTGCCCGTCATGGTCGGGCCGGAGGGCGAGGTGAGCGTCGAAGAGCATGTGCTCGGCCATCTCCACGGCTTCCGCTTCGCGGTCGAGCCCGACGCGCGCGCCGCCGACAAGCGCATGCTGCTCGCCGCCGCCGAACGGGGTCTGGCAGGGGAGTTGCGCCGGCGCGGCGATGCGTTGGTCGCCGCGCCGGACGAGGAGCTGATGCTCGATGCCGCCACGATCGCGTGGCGCGGTGTGCCGGTCGCCGCATTGGAAGCCACCGGCAATCCCGTCCGCCCCCGCATCCGGCTCGACCGTTCGCTCGACGTGCTCGACGCGCGCGTCCGTGCCGCAGCGCAGGAACGGATCGATCGCTGGTTTACCGACCGGATCGCCGCCGACCTCCCCGATCTCGCGAAACTCGATGCGTTGAGCCGCGACGCCGGCGCGGGCGGTCGCGTGCGTGCGCTTGCCGGGGTGCTGGTCGAAGCGGGCGGGATGCTCCCGCGCCGCGCCGCGGGGGCATTGGTCGAAGCGCTCGACCCCGCCGATCGCAAGATGCTGCGTAAGGCGGGCGTCACCATCGGCACGCTCGACATCTTCGCGCCCGCCCTGCTCAAGCCGCGCGCCGCCGCCGCGCGCAGCGCCTTGCTCGGCCTTACCGGCGCGCCCGGCGCGGGCGCGACCGTCCTCCCGCGCGCTGCGCCCGGCGCCGCGCTCGAGCACGGCTTCCGGCCCTTCGGCGCCCAGGCGGTGCGGATCGACCTCGCCGAGCGGATCGCGCATGCCGCGCATGATGCGCGCGCGCAAAGAAACAAGGGCGGCCGCGCGCCCTTTACCCCTGATCCCGCGCTCGCCACCTCGATGGGCCTGACTCCGGACACGCTTGCGCGGCTGATGGCGCAGATCGGCTTTCAAGGCGTGCGCACGCCGAAGGGCGAACCGCAACGCTGGGTGTGGAAAGGGCTGACCCCGCTCGCCAAGCCCAAGGCGCCGCCGCGCGACACGTCGATGGGCCGCGCCTTCGCGAGGCTGGCGGAGCTCGCCGATGAGTGATGCCGCGATGCGCCTCGACCGCTTCCTGTGGTTCGCGCGGCTGGTGAAGACGCGCGGCGCCGCGCAGGACATGGCGGAGGCCGGAACGCTGCGGCTCGACGGGCGGCGGATCGAACGGTCCTCGGCTCAGGTACGCGTCGGATCGGTCATCGCCTTTCCATTGCGCGGACGGGTACGCGTGCTGCGCGTCGAGGCGCTGCCGCGCCGTCGCGGCCCGGCACCCGAAGCCGCCGCACTCTATCAGGAATTGCTCTGCGGTCCGGCGCCATCCGCGGAAAAGCCTGAAAACTGAGAACGTATCGCAGAAAGCGTCTCTTGATTGACGCGCCCGGAGCGCGGGCATAGCAGGAATAGGTTCACCGCCCGCAAGGGCGCTCTAGGGGCCTGAAACCGCCATGACCTACGTCGTCACCGATGCCTGCATCCGCTGCAAGTACATGGATTGCGTCGAGGTGTGTCCGGTCGATTGCTTCTATGAGGGCGAGAACATGCTCGTCATCAATCCGAACGAGTGCATCGACTGCGGCGTGTGCGAACCCGAATGCCCCGCCGAGGCGATCCTGCCCGACACGGAAAGCGGACTCGAGCAGTGGCTCGAGCTCAACAACACCTTCTCCGCGCAATGGCCCAACGTCACGCGCAATGCCGGCCAGACCCCGGCGGACGCGGACGAGTTCAAGGGCGCCGAGGGCAAGTACGACAAGTATTTCTCGCCGGAGCCCGGCGCCGGCGACTGAGCCGCGTCAGTCGCGCTTCTTTTCGAGCGACTCGACCGCCTCTTTCCACTTTGCCCGCTTCGCCGGATCGGGGTCCTCGGCGGCCGCGATCCGCAACCAGCGCGCCCATTCGGGAAACCGGGTAAGGTCCGTGATCCGCTCGCCCTCGCGTGGCATCTGTTCGGAGATCGCCTGCGCGACATGGATGGCGGCATCCTTGCGCCCGCCGTCATAGGCGACACGCCACCAGCGCTCCGCCACCGCCGCGTCCTTCGGCGTTCCGTCGCCATACCAGTGGATTTGCGCGACCAGATAAGCGGCGTTGGCCTGTTTCTGCTCCGCCGCGGCGGTCAGCCAGCGCCGCGCTTCGGCCATATCCTTCGGCACGATCTTCCCCTGAAGGAAGAAGATGCCATAGTCGGCCTGCGCATTGGCGTTGCCCGTCTCCGCGGCCTCGCGGCACAAGGCGACGCCCCGCGGCGCATCGACCGCACCGCCCTGCCCCAGAATCAGCAGATTGCCGAGCGCGCATTTCGCCTGGACCCAGCCGAGGGTGCCTGCTTGCTGATATAGCACCCGGCTGCGCGCGAGATCCCGTGGCCGGCCGTCGCCGCGTTCATAGCATAGCGCGAGATTGTGGGTCGCGTCGCCGCGCTTGCCCGCTCCGCGCTCGAACCAGTCACACGCGCTTGCCGGATCGACCGGAAGCCCGAGGCCGCCCTGCATCAG
>DATIGZ010000332.1:0-9031 GCA_035481255.1 Sphingomonas sp.
CAACAGGGTGGTGGCGAGGTCGTCGGCCTGTCCCCCCGCCATCTTCGCCAGCAGATCGGCGGTGGCGGGCGCGACGACGATCAGGTCGGCGTTCCGGCTGAGCTGGATATGCCCCATCTCCGCCTCGTCCTTGAGGTCCCACAATGTCGTGAACACCTGGTTCTCCGACAGGGCGGCGAGCGTCATCGGCGTCACGAAATGCTGCCCGCCCGCGGTGAGGACGCAGGTGACCCCGATCCCGGCCTTGCGCGCGAGGCGGACCAGCTCGCACGCCTTGTAGGCAGCGATCCCGCCGCCGACGATCAGAAGGATGCGCTTCATCGTTCGATCCTCTGCACCTGCACGCGCCGCCTGTCGAGGGCGCGGGCCGTCAGGTCGCGTAGCCCGTCGGGCACGAAGGCGAGGCCGATCAGGAACGCCGGCGCGATCATCAGCCCCCAATAGAAGGTATCGAGCCGCGCGAAGAGGCTGATCACCAGCGCATAGGCGCTGAACGTCGCCGCCGCGCGCAGCGCCAGCGGATCGCGCCAGCTCGCCCAGCCGAACAGCGCGAGCGCGACCAGCGGCGCGGCGGCGAGGACCGGGAGCAGCGTCAGTCCGGTCGCCAGCGTCATCGCGCGGACGAACAGCCCGAAGCCGTGCATTCCCGCCCAGCCGGGCGAGGCGGCGTCGAGCGGCCCGGTGACGCCATGCACCGCCACCGCGTGCGCGGCGAGCACCAGCGCGAACACGCCCAGCGTGGCCGCCCAGCCGATCGCCTCGCGCCGGTGCCCTTCGGCAAAGGCGAGGGCGGCCATGACCAGTACATACAGCGCCGCGGTCTCGCGGATCAGCATCGCGATCAGCGCCACCGCCGCCGCCTCGACCCAGCGGCCCGGCCGCCGCAGCGCGAGGCTGAGCGCGACGAGCAGTCCCGCCCAGATCTCGTGAAACACGATCAGCTCGGGCTGGACGAAGGCGAGCATCCCGGCGGCGAGCAGGAACAGCGCAGCGAGCAGCGCGGGCACGCGCGCCACCGCCTCGCGCAGCCGGCGGTACCAGGCATAGGCGGTGGCGAAGGCGAGCATGCAGAGCAGTGCGAGCGTCGCGGTCAGCGGCAGCGCGCCCTGCACCATCGCGAGGCCGGGGAGGCGGAAGGTCAGGAAGGGGCGCAGCGGATAGCCGCCCGCCCGCAACGCGTCGGCGGCCGCGCGGTAATAATCCTCGCCATGCGCTACGGCGGAGACGATGCCGTCATACAGCGCGACGTCGGTTTGCGGGTTGGCGCTGGCGGTATCGGCGGCCGGCACGGGCACGCCGAGCACGGTGAGCGACGCGAGCAGCAGCGCCGCGAGCACGCCCAGCACGATCCGCGCCTGCGCGGCGGGGAGTATGGCGAAGCGGCCGGGTTGCGCGAGCCAGAGGGGGGAGCGGGTCATTCGGGCGGGTTGTACCGCGACGAACCGGTGCTGTCAGGTGATCAGCAGCGTCGCCGCCGCGCCCGCGCCGGCGGCGAGCAGCGCGACCAGCCCGTAACGCCATCCGCCGCCCACGCGCACCACCTCGATCTCTCTCAGCGGCGGGGCGGGGGGCGCGCCGCCGGGGTCGGGGAAATGTCGCTCGATATTGCGGATCAGCTTGGGCAGCCGGGCGAGGGTTTTGAGGTCCTCGACCATCCGGTCGGCGATGAACGCTTCGGGCCCCAGCTCGGTGCGGATCCATTCGCGCACGAACGGCGCGGCCGAATCCCACAGATTGATGTCGGGGTGCAGCCGTGTCGCGACGCCCTCGACCATCACCATCGTCTTTTGCAGCAGCAGCAAATGCGGCTGGGTCTGCATGTCGAAATCGCGGGTGATGTTGAACAGGCTGTCGAGCATCATGCCGACCGACATGTCCTTGACCGGCAGCCCGCGCATCGGTTCGCCCACGGCGCGCAGCGCGGTCGCGAATTCTTCGACATTATGGTGCGGGGGCACGTAGCCCGCCTCGAAATGGATCTCGGCCACGCGGCGGTAATTGCCGGTGATCAGACCATAGAGGATCTCCGCCAGCCAGACGCGCGCGCGCCGGTCGATTCGGCCCATGATGCCGAAATCGATCGCGGCGATCCGCCCGTCGGGCAGCGCGAACAAATTCCCCTGATGCAGGTCGGCGTGGAAAAAGCCCTCGGAGATCGCCTGACGCAGGAATGCGCGGACCAGCGTGTTGGCGAGCTTTTCGGTATCGTGCCCGGCGGCGATGATCGCATCGCGGTTCGACAGCTTGATGCCGTCGATCCATTCGAGCGTCAGCACCTTGCCGGTGGTGCGTTGCCAGTCGATCGTGGGAATCGTGAAGTCGGGCTCGGCCTCCATCGACTCCGAAAGCTCGGAGGCGGAAGCGGCTTCGCGGCGCAGGTCGAGCTCGCGTGCGGTCCAGCGCTTGAAGGTCTCGATGACGAGGCGCGGACGCAGCCGCGCGACCTCGCCGCCCTGCGCCTCGAGCTGGGCGGCCGCCCATTCATAGGTGTCGATCGCCTTGGCGAACTCGGCCTCGATCCCCGGGCGCAGCACCTTGACCGCGACCTTGTGGCCATCGGTGGTGGTGGCGCGATGGACCTGGGCGATCGATGCGGCGCCGATCGGCACCTCCTCGATCTCGGTGAACAGCGCCTCGACCGGTTTCTCGAAGCTGCGCTCGATCGCGGCGCGGATCACCGGAAAGGGGACGGGCGGAAGCGCGTCCTGCAATCGCATCAGATCGTGCGCCGCGGCCTCGCCAATCAGGTCGGCGCGGGTCGCGAGCGTCTGGCCCAGTTTGATCGCGGCCGGGCCGATCGCCTGAAAGGCATCGGCATAGCGTGGTGTCCCGGGCGTGCGCGCTCCGAAGCGAAGGACGCGTGCGGCGCGACGCACCAGTGGCGGCGTGTTGCGGTCGTGTTCGATCCCGCGCAGCGCGCCGTGGCGCGCCAGCGTGCGGCCCCATTTGAGGAGGCGCCACAGATGGACGACGGGAGCGGTCAAATCTTCCAGCCGCTGTGAATCGCCACCAGCCCGCCCAGCATCGGCTCGACGCGGGTTTGTACGAAGCCGGCCTCTTTGATCATGCCCTCGAACGTCGGCATGTCGGGAAACCGGCGGATCGATTCGATGAGGTAGCGATAGCTGTCCTCGTCATTCGCCAGCAGCTTGCCGAGCTTGGGCACGATATGATGTGAATAGGCGTCATAGACGTCGGAGAAGCCCGGCCAGACGGTGGTTGAGAATTCGAGCACGAAGAACCGCCCGCCGCGCTTGAGCACGCGATGCGCCTCGCGCAGAGCCTTGGGAATGTCCGTGACGTTCCGGATGCCGAAGGCGATGGTGTAGGCGTCGAAGAAACGATCCGGGAACTGGAGCGTCTCGGCGTTGGCTTCGGTCCACACCAGCCCGTCGATACCGCGCTTCGCCGCGCGGTCGATGCCGACGGCGAGCATGTCGGGGTTGATGTCGGCGACGGTGATCGCGGCGCCCGATTCGGCCATGCGGAAGGCGATGTCGCCGGTGCCGCCGGCCATGTCGAGGATCGTCTCGCCCTCGCGCGGCTTCACCCGGCGGACGAATACGTCCTTCCAGATGCGGTGCAGGCCGCCCGACATGGCGTCGTTCATCACGTCATAGCTGGCGGCGACGCTGGAAAAGACTCCGCCGACACGGCGGGTCTTGTCCTCGGGGGCGATATCTTCGTAGCCGAAGGAAACGGTGTCGCTCATGCGGTGCGCTCTAGCCAAGGCTTGTGGACGGAGCAAACGCAACATAGCTGAATGTCCCAACCGCCGTTCGCCCTGAGCTTGTCGAAGGGCTGCACGTCTTCCTCCGGAGGAACGGTGCTTCGACAGGCTCAGCATAGACGGACCCTGGATGTAGGAATCCGATGCCCGAGCTTCCCGAAGTCGAAACCACGGTCCGCGGTCTCGCCCCCGCGCTGGAGGGGCGGCGCATCCGCCGCGTGCTGATGCGGCGGCCCGACCTGCGGCGCCCGATGCCGCAGGATCTGGGCCAGCGGCTGACCGGCGCGACCGTCACCGGCCTTGGCCGCCGCGCCAAATACGGCCTGATCGGCACCGATCGCGGCGACACGATGATCTTCCATCTCGGCATGTCGGGGCGATGGCGCATCGATCCGACCGAGGAGCTGGCGCACGATCATCTGATTCTCGAGACCGAGGATGGGCGCACGCTGGCGCTCAACGATCCGCGGCGTTTCGGGTCGGTCGATCTGGTGCCGACCGATGCACTCGACGCATGGCCCGCCTTCAAGGCGCTGGGCCCCGAACCGTTGGGACCGGATTTCACCGCCGGCCATCTTCGTCAGGCGCTCGCGGGACGCGCGGCGTCGATCAAGCTGCTGTTGCTCGACCAGCGAATCGTCGCGGGGCTGGGCAACATCTATGTGTGCGAGGCGCTGTACGAATCGCGTATCGCGCCCAAAAGCGCCGGCGGATCGCTTTCCAAGGCGCGATTGGAGCGGCTGGTCGCGGCGGTGCATGCGGTGCTCGAATCGGCGATCGAGGCCGGCGGATCGACGCTGCGCGACTATGCCCGGCCGGATGGCGAGCTCGGCTATTTCTCGAAGCAGTTCAAAGTCTATGGGCGCGAAGGGGAACCGTGCGAATGCGGCGGTACCGTCGCGCGCTATACCGAGGGCGGGCGATCGACCTTCTGGTGTCCGAAATGCCAGAAATGAGCTTGTGAGGTCCGCTTTGCGGAACCGGCACCAGCCGAGACTCTGGCGGCGCAAAGGTTGACCCGAATCGCTCGAATGGCTAAGGGGCGCGCTTTCCCGGGCGATGGGCTGGTTTCCGTCGCCTCTTTTCGCATCGAAAACAGGAACGAAGATACATGGCGAACACGCCGCAAGCCAAGAAGCGCATCCGCCGCAACGCCGCCCGCGCCGAAGTCAACGGCGCGCGCGTCAGCCGCATCCGTACCTTCGTCAAGAAGGCGGAGAGCGCGCTCGAATCGGGCGACAAGTCGGCGGCCGAATCGGCGCTGAAGGCGATGCAGCCGGAACTGGCACGCGGCGTGGCCAAGGGCGTGGTGCACAAGAACACCGCGGCTCGTAAGTTTTCGCGTCTGACGAAGCGCCTCGCCGCGCTCGCCTGAACCACGCGATTTCAGCGGTTTAAAAACCCCGCCGGATGGTTCCGGCGGGGTTTTTCGTGTTTGTTCAAGCCGTTGGCGCGCGCTGAACGTGCGAACCCGCAGATTCGCGCGAGTCGCGTCGTCACGCCATTGTAACGTTCGGAATTCCTGAGGCGATTACAGAGGGTTGGGGACTGAATCGCGGAAATCCGGGCGCGGGACGAGTCAAGCCTACTTATTTCAGATTCTTTACATGCCGCCCTCTTGATCGACTCGAAAAATGGCCCCTAAAACGACCTTCCGCCGCGGCGTTTCTCGCAGGCGGAATCAGCGAAGGGCGCAAATCAGTGCGGATGCGATTCCGGCTGGGGGTAGCTTTTGCCTGAGCGAAATCGGCGTGCGGAGAGGGGGCTTTCCGCGTGGGGGAAGCTTTGCTCGCACATGAGCAATAATTGAGAGGGGCGTGTTAGGAATGGATCAAGCCAAGGCCTGGACACGCGTGCGCGGTAATCTGCGGCTTTCCGCAGGCCAGCGGCTGTTCGACCAGTGGCTGAAGCCCATCGTCCTGATCGAGGGTGGCGACCCCGAAACCGTGCGTCTGGGCCTGCCGTCGCCCTTCATGACCAACTGGGTGAAGGGGCATTACGCCGAACGGCTGCTGATGGAGTTCCGCTCGCAGCTGCCCGAAATCCGCACCGTCTCGATCGAGACGCTCGCGCGCGAATTGCGTGAGCTGGCGCCTGAGGCCGAATCGCCCGCCGCGCCCGTGGCCGCCGCGCCGGTCGCCGCCGTGGCGCCCCGGCCCGCGCTGTCGGTCGAGCGTCCGCGATTCGATTCGCGTTTCACCTTCGACCGTTTCGTCGTCGACACGTCGAATCGCGTCGCGTTCAACGCCGCCAAGGCGCTGGCCGAGCCGGGCAAGCCGCGCTTCAGCCCGCTCTACCTTCACAGCTCGACCGGTCAGGGCAAGACGCACCTGATGCACGCGATCGGCCACGCCTTCCTCGAGGCGTGCCCCGATGCGAGCGCGATCTACATGCCCGCCGAGCGCTTCATGTTCGAATTCGTCCGCGCGGTGCGCGAGAAGGATACGTTCGCGTTCAAGGCGCGGCTGCGTGGCGTCGATCTGCTGATGATCGACGATCTTCAGTTCATCGCGGGCAAGGAATCGACGCAGGAGGAATTCTTCCACACCGTCGACGAGTTCATGCGCGAGGGTAAAAGGCTGGTGATCGCCGCCGACCGCAGCCCGCTGGCGCTCGAGGGGATCGAGGCGCGGCTGGCGTCGCGGCTGGGCGCGGGCCTCGCCGCCGACATCAAGCCCGCCGAGCTGGGCCTGCGCCGCGCGATTCTCGGCCGCAAGCTTGATGATATGCCGGGCGCGGCGGTGCCGTCCGAGGTGCTCGACCTGCTCGCCGCGCGGATCAGCAGCAGCGTTCGCGAGCTGGAAGGCGCGCTCAACCGCCTCGTCGCCTATGCGCAGCTCAACGACGAGGCCGTGACGATCGAGTTCGCCGAAAGCGTGCTGGGCGAGGCGCTGCGCGGCAGCCAGCGCCGGATCACGATCGACGAGATCCAGAAGGCGGTGTCGTCGCACTTCGACGTCAAGCAACTCGATCTGGTGTCGCAGCGCCGCGCCGTCGCGATCGCGCGTCCGCGCCAGATCGCGATGTACCTCGCCAAACGCCTGACCACGCGCTCGCTGCCCGAGATCGGCCGCAAGTTCGGCAACCGCGACCACTCGACCGTGATCCACGCCGTCCGCCGCATCGAGGAGCTGCGCGGCACCGACAGCGAAATCGACGGTGCCGTCCGCAGCCTGATGCGCCAGCTCGAAGCCTAAGCGGTTCCGCAGAGCGGAATGGGGGCGGGGGCGGAAGGTCTGAGACCTTCCGCCCCCAGCTGTTTCTAGCGGGGCAGTTCGTCGAGGAACGCCGCGACGTCGCTCAGATCGACATGCTTGTCGAGATACGTCGCCCCGATCCCGCGCGCGAGCAGGAAGGGCAGGGTGCCGGCGTCCATCTTCTTGTCGTGGAGCATATGCTCGACCAGCCGCCCGCCGCTCGCGGTGATGCCCGCGCTGGCGAGGTCATATGGCAGGCCGCTGGCCTTGAGGTGCGCGGCGACGCGATCGGCATCGGTCTGCGGGCACAGGCCCTGTCGCGCCGAGAAGGCGAAGGCGAGCGCCATGCCCGCCGCGACACCCTCGCCATGCAGCAGCTTGTCGGAAAAACCCGTCTCGGCCTCCAGCGCATGGCCGAAGGTGTGGCCGAGGTTGAGCAGCGCGCGCCGTCCTGTGGTCTCGCGCTCGTCGTCCGCGACGATCCGCGCCTTGGCGCCGACCGAATGGGCGATGGCATAGGTGCGCGCGCCGGGATCGCCGTCGAGCAGCGCCGCGCCATTGCCTTCGCACCAGGCAAAGAAATCGGCGTCGTCGATCAGCCCGTATTTCACCACCTCGGCATAGCCCGCGCGCTGCTCGCGGATCGGGAGCGTGTCGAGCAGGTCGGGGTCGATCAGCACGACCGAGGGCTGATGGAACGCGCCGACCAGATTCTTGCCCGCCCGGCTGTTGATCGCGGTCTTGCCCCCGACCGAGCTGTCGACCTGGGCCAGCAGCGTCGTCGGGATCTGCACGAAGTTGCAGCCGCGCTTGAGAATCGCGCTGGCGAAGCCGACCAGGTCGCCGATCACGCCGCCGCCCAGCGCGATGACATGGTCACCGCGCTCGATACCGAGATCGAGCAGCCGGTCGAGCAACGATTCGAGCTGGCCCCAGCTCTTGGTGCCTTCGCCGGGGGGAAGGATGATGGTCTCGCTGCCAAGCCCCGCGGCCGTCAGCGTGGCGGCGAGCCGCTCCGCATGCGGCGCGACATTGGGGTCGGTGACGATGACGAAGGGCCGCTTGCGGGCGAAGGGCGCGAGATGTTGCGCTGCCCTGCCGAGCAGCCCGCTTTCGATCCGCACCTCGTAGCTGCGCGCGCCGAGCGCGACGGGCACCGTCCTCATTGCGCGAGTGCCTCGAGGATCGCGCTCACCGTCGCGTCGTGCGGGGCGACCTTGCTCACCACATGGATCGGCGCGAGCGCATAGATTGGGTTGCGGACGGCGGCGAGTTCGGTGAGCACCTTCAACGGATCCTTTCCACGAAGCAGCGGGCGGTGGTCGCGCTTGGCGACGCGCTCCGCCAGGACATGCGGTGCCGCGTCCAGCCAGATCGTCGTTGCCTGGTCAAGGATCAGCGCGCGGGTTTCGGCGTTGAGGAACGCGCCGCCGCCGGTCGCGATCACCTTGGGCGTGCCGTCCACCAGCCGCGCGATCACCCGCCGCTCGCCGTCGCGGAAATGCGCCTCGCCGAAACGCTCGAAGATCTCGGCGATGGTCATGCCCGCCGCCGATTCGATCTCCACATCGGCATCGACGAAGGGAAGGTGAAGCCGCTGCGCGAGGCGGCGGCCGATGGTGGTCTTGCCCACGCCCATCAGCCCGATCAGCACGATCGGGCGCGACGGAATGAAGGGATTGGGGGCATGGGTTTGCAGCATGGTCGCGGGGGCTATACAGCGAGGGCCGCGCTCGGGCAAAAGGCCTGATCGCCTGTACCGAATTCCGTTCCTTGAGGGGGTCGATGTCCCGTTCGCTCGTCATCATCATCGTGGTCGCCGTCCTTCTGATCGGCGGCCTGTTCTTCCTGTCCGGGCGCAACACCGAGAAGCAGCCGGTGACCGTCGAGAAGGTCGTGCCGCTTGAAAATCTCGCGAACTAGTGTCGCGCTGACCGCGCTCGGCGTGGTGCTGGCGGCTGGCGCGGTCATCCCCGCGCTGGGCCAGGACCGCCCCGAATCGCTGCTGCCGCCCGGCTTCAACGATCCCGTTCCTGCGCCTGCCCCCGCGCCGGCGCCCGCCCCTGCGCCCGCGCAGCCGGGAGCGCCGCGTCCGGCCGCGACG
>DATIGZ010000333.1:0-6590 GCA_035481255.1 Sphingomonas sp.
CCGTGGAAGGGGCAGACTCCGGCAAAGCCGTCGCCCGCCAGCCTGCGCGCCTTCAAATGCCCGAATTCGGGGTGCATCCAGCCATGGACCGGCGCGCCGTTCACCACGATGCCCGCACCGATACCCGTTCCCAGCGTGATATAGGCATTGCAGGTGGTGCCGACGGCTCCGCCCCAGCGCCGCTCCGCCAATGCCGCCGCGTTCACATCGGTATCGATGGCAACCGGCACATCGAGCAGGCGTCGATAGCGCCCCGCCAGATCCGTCCCTGCCCAGCCCGGCTTCGGCGTCTTCAGGATGCGTCCCCAGTCGGGCCTGTTCGTGTCGACGCACAGCGGGCCGAAGCTGGCGATGCCGATCGCCTCGGGCCCGCGTTCGCCTGCCCATCTCTGAAGAACGCCGTCCACCGCTTCCAGCGTCGTTTCGGGGTCGGTCGTCGGGACCAGAACGCTTTCGAGGATGCGGCCACCCTCGGCGCGCAGGGCAAGGCATTTGGTGCCGCCCAGTTCCAGACCATAGACGTAGGGTTCGGACCCCATTGATACCCTCTCCCGACATTTGCGCCGCCCGTGCGCTGGCCGGGCGATCTGAAATCCTGCGCCGCGCGCCCGACAGGTGGCGCTGCGCCCCGAGGGATAGGTTTCGAACCTTACCCGAGCCTGACACCCGCAGCTCCGGCGGCTCCGGCGGCTGCTCGCCGCATATCGGGGCCGGCAATGCCCGTTTCAGGCCATCCAGTTGCCGCCGTCGACGCCATAGGTCTGCGCCACGATGTAATCCGCTTCCGGGCTGGCCAGAAAAATCGCCATGCCGGTCAGGTCTTCCGCTGTCGCCATGCGGCCGATCGGGACCGATGCGCCGACGATACGCTTCTTCTCGCCGAGCGGCCGGTTCTCGAACTGCGCGAAGTGTGCATCGACACCGTCCCAATGCTCGCCGTCGACCACGCCCGGCGCGATCGCGTTCACGTTGATGCCATGGCGGATGAGGTCGAGCCCGGCCGACTGGGTCAGGCTGATCACCGCGGCCTTGGTCGCGCAATAGACGCCGACCAGCGGCTCGCCACGTCTGCCCGCCTGACTGGCCATATTGATGATCTTGCCGCCCTTCCCGCGCGCGATCATGTGACGCGCCGCGGCCTGAAGGCAGAAGAACGTGCCCGCGACATTGACCGCGAAGGTTCGGTCGAAATCGGCCCGGGCCACCTCGGCAATCGGTGCCGCGGTGAACAGCGCCGCGTTGTTGATCAGGATATCGAGCGCTCCGAGCCTGTCGATCGCTTCGGCGAAGCCGGCATCGATCGAATCCTGCCGGGTTACATCCATCCGGATCGCGATAGCGCCCGGCCCGAGCGCCTCCGCGGCTTCCCGAACGCCGTCGACATTGATGTCCGCGAGCGCCACCGTCGCTCCCTCGGCGACGAAGGCGCGGGCGTACTCCAGACCGATGCCGCGCGCCGCGCCCGTGATCAACGCGGTCTTGCCGGCAAGCCTCATGGCATTCCCCTTCCTACCTTTGAATTGGACCGCGCACGCACGTCTTCAGGCCGGCGCCCTGACGGCAGGGTAGATCGTCATTTCGATCGGCTCTCCCGGATCGACCACATTGTCGAAATCCACGATCGCGCCCTGCGTGATCAGCGCATCGCGCAGATGTTCGAAGTTCATGCTCGACATGCTGTAACCGTGCCTCGCGCTCAGCGCCGCGGCGGTACCGGCCCCCTGTCCCATCGCCATGCAGGTCGCCATTACCCGGACCGAGCCGAAGCCGGGCCCGTCGGCACTCAGGCAGCGCCCGGCCGTGACGAGATTGACACTGCCTTTCGGGACAAGGCAACGGAACGGCACGTTATATTCCTGCCGCGGCACGACGAGGCCGTCCTGCTCGTTGCTGTCGCTTGAGTGGATGTCGATGACGTGCGCGCCCTTCGCGATGGTGTCCGGGAAGGCCTTGGGCACGAGGATGTCGTCCCTGCACAGCTTGTAGAGTCCGACGATGTGGTAGGATTCGCGAACCCCGGTCTGAATGCCCGACTTCGCCAGCCAGCAGTCGCGGAATGCCGGAAATTCGCGGCGCAGCACGTCGATGAGCAGCTGGAGATTCTCGCGCAGGCTGCATTCGGTGCGGGTAAACCACTCCGGGTCGCTCGCATCGGTCGCCTCGCGCAGCACGTTGATGCTCACCATGCCGTCGCGGAAGAACTTGTTGATCCACGGGCCGCCGAAGATCGGGATTTCGCCCTGCTCGTTGAGCTCGAGCAGCCGGCCGCGTATTTCCTCGGACACCGGCAGCATGCCCTCAACGGCGTCGCCGAAGAGATGGTTGAGCGCGTCGGTATCGACCCCGCCCAACTGGAACCACAACGTCGCAGGCTGCAGAACATCGCCCTTGACGGTCGGAAGTCCTGCGGCGCGCACCAGATCGGCGTCGCCGGTGCAGTCGACGAACACCTTCGCGCCATAGGCGACGCGACCCGCCTTGTTCTGCACGATGACATGCGTGACCCGCTCGCCGTCCATCACGCAGTCCGAGAACCAGCTGTGATAGAGAAGCGTCACGCCGCTCTCGAGAAGAAGACGCTGAGCGGCGAGCTTCATGATCTCGTCGTTGACCGGATAATTTCCGCTTTCCAGCTCGACATTCGCTCCGCCGAGATCGGCCGCTTTGCGGAGAAGCTCGAATGGAATCCCGCCGATATGCTGTTTGCCGAAATGGCGGAATTCACTGATCGGGGTGACCAGCGCGCTGGTGGACATGCCGCCGACGAAACCATAGCGTTCGATCAGCAGCGTCTTCGCGCCATTGCGCGCCGCGGCCACAGCGGCGATCAGGCCCGCCGGGCCACCGCCGCAAACGATGACGTCATAGTCGCCCGCGACCTCAACTTCCCGGCTCGGCTCCGTGACCGAAACATTCTCTCGCCAAACCAAAGACAGACTCCCTCTAAATGGCCGGATCGCGATGCGCGGACAGGCGCGACGCTTCCGGAACTCAGCGTCGGCCATCGCCGTGCGCAAGTTTAACAATAACGATAATGTATCAATGGATGAGAATGGTCAGCGCGTCAAGGCGCGCCACTTCCCCTTTAAAATACGTAAGTTCAATATCTCACCTCGACGCCCACAGGCATGGCTCGAGCAGATAGGATCAGCCGATAATAGATAACGATAATGTTATTCTAACGCTTCCGGTTGGCGCATGGCCCGGCTGCCGCTAGATACGTGCCTCGAACAGAGGGGCCGGGATGACGGATGGCAATCGGGGGCGTCGCCCGCCTACGCTTCAGGATTTGGCGAACGCGGTCGGACTGACGGCCAATACGATCTCGCGCGCGCTCAACGACAAATCGGGCGTCAGCGCGTCCACGCGGGCGCTGATCAAGGCCGAAGCCGAACGGCTTGGCTATGTACCGAATGTGCATGCCCGCTCGCTTGTGCTCGGGTCTCGCAAGACCATCGGCGTGATCGTCGCCAATATCTCCAATCCGTTCTTCTCCGATCTGGTGAGCGAGGTCGAACTTCAGGCGCAGCGGGCCGGCTATACGGTGCTGCTCCTCCTCTCCTACGAGTCCGCGGAACGCGAACAGGATGCAATCAACCGCGCCCTGCGATCCGGTCTGGACGGGCTGATCGCCGCCCCCGTGCAGGAACGTTTCGACGCCTGGACCCCCGTGACCAAGGCAGGCATCCCGCTCGTCCTGGTCAGCCGCGAGCTGCCCGAGCTTGGCGTGGATTTCTATTCGACCGACAACGAAGCCGGCATTCGCCTGACGACCGAAGCGGTCGTCGCGCGCGGTGCAAGGGATATCGTGCTGTTTGACGAGGACATGCCCTTCTCGACAATCCGGCTCCGCGCCGAGGGGTTCAGACGGGTGCTCGAGCAGCACGGGCTTCCATGCGATCCGGGGCATCAGATCGCGCTGGTTCCGCCGCCCCGCACCTTTCGCATCTCGGAGTCATGGCAGGCCGATGACGCCTATCGCGTGGCCAGTGACCTTCTCGACCGTGGCCGGCGCCCCGACGCGTTCGTGGTCGGTGACGATTATTACGCCCTTGGCCTGTACCGTGCGCTGCGCGAGCGCAATATCCGCATACCGGAGGATGTCATGGTCATGGGCTGGGGAAATCATCCCTTTACCCGCTTCATGGAGCCGCCGCTCTCGACGCTGCTCCTGCCCTTTCAGGAAGTGGCGCGGCGCGCCACGCGTCGGCTTCTCGATCGCATCGAAGGGAACGCGGACAATGAGGTCGTCACCGACCGCATTGTCCCGGAGCTCATTTTCCGCGCCTCAAGCGCCCGCTGAACCGGCGCGGAGGAGGCTTCGGCGACCGCTCACAACTCGCAGATGAACACGCTGCCCGAGAGCGGAGCCCGAAGCAGCTGACTCGGGCTCAGCCTGACGCAGGCCGAGGTGACGACCAGATTCCGGCCATCCCTGGTGAACCGCAATCCCGAGGGACGGGGCACGGGCAGCGCGATCCGGTCGAGCACTTCGCCGGCGGCGCTCAACTCGACAAGCTCCCAGCCATCCCAAATCGCGGTCCACAACGCACCGCTCGGCGACATGGCCAGACCGGCCGGACGCGGACCGCCCACGGGGAATTGGTGAAGCACCTCAAACTCGCCAAACTGCCCGCGGGCCTCGTCATAGCTGTACGCGCGCAGCTGGCGCATCGCGGAATCGATCAGATACACGCGGCTGCCGCAACCGGACCAGACGACGCCATTGGGCAGGCCAAGCCCTGAGAGTTCCGCGGCGACCGAGCCGTCCGGCTCGACGCAAAGGAGCCGGCCGTGCGCGCCGGTGCGCGACGGGTCGGCGCAACCAAGCCAGAGCCGCCCCAGGCGATCGGTGGCACCGTCATTGAACCGATAGCCGTAGTTCACGCCTTCAACCGTGACCCGGCCGCCCAGCGTGTTGGTTTGCGGATCGAATACCGCGATCGAGTTCGAGAAGGCGGCGATCAGCTGCCCGTCGGATCGCGGGACGAGCGCGCCGATCACGTCGGGCATCGCGAAACTGTCGATCTTCCCGCCGTCTCCAAGCCGCAATATCGCCGGCGCCAGAATGTCGATCCAATAGAGCGTATCGCTGTCGCCGACCCAAAGCGGCGAATCGCCGATCAGATTGGCGATGCGGCTGATCGGCCGCACCGATGCGCTGCGGCCCGTGGATCCCGGCTCGTCCGGCGAAATGGCGAACGGATAGCCGCCCGCCGCGCGCGATGTCTTGCGGGCGGCCTCGAGGACATGCGGCGCGAACGCGTGGAGCTGCTCATCGCCGAGCAGGTGCGCGGGACCGGTTACGGCGATCGCCGCAATCGGTTCGCCGCGCTCGTCGAATACCGGCGCCGCGACCGACCGCCATCCGGCATGTGCCTGAGCATCGATCGCGTAGTAGCGCGCCTTGACCAGCGCTTCCTCCGGATCGGGCGCGCGCGTGTCGTCGTGCGAAAAGGCCGCGACCACGAGCCCGGCGGCAGACCCCCGCAGCGGCTCCATGGACCCCACGTCCAGCGCACGCACGCGTTCGCCGACATGCGCGGCCTCCACGCAGATGACCCGGTCCCCGGCACTGGTCAGCAGGCGCGCGGTGAACCCCGTGGCGCGGGCAAGCCGCTCAAGCTCGGGGGCAGCGGCGCCGCGAATGTCGAACTGACTCCATACCGAATGCGCCAGCTCGAGGAACAACGGCCCCAGCCGGAGCCGCTGCGGCGACGAATCCGCCTGCAGAAACTCCTCCTCGACCAGCGCCGAGACCAGCCGGTGCACCGTCGGCTTTTTCAGATCGAGACGCGCCGCAAGCTCGGCCACCGTGACGTCGGACCCCGCCTCCGCCACCGCACGGAGCACGGCGAGGCTGCGGCGAACCGCATTCGCACCGCCCGTCTGCTTTTCGTCTAGATCATACATTGAGACACCGAGGCGAATGATTCCACGCTATGGACTCTGTCCAGAGCGGGAACAGCATGGTCAACAAGTTTCTGCCCCGGAACAGAAACTTCCGGAGGACAGGGCGAGCGCGCATCCGCGCCTGGCCCGCCCTTCCCCGCCGGTGCGTTCTCCGTCAGATGCCGGCCCCTTCCTTGCGACGGATGTGCTCGGCCATGCGCTCGGCGATCATGATGACCGGAATGTTGAGGTTGGCGCGCGGAATAGTGGGCATCAGCGATGCGTCAACCACGCGCAAACCGGCGACGCCATGCACGCGTCCGTCATCGGGCGAGGTGACCGCATAGCGGTCGGTTGCGGCGCCCATCTTGCAAGTGCCGGAGGGATGCCACTGGCCGAACACGCCCGCGCGCACGAACGCCTCGATCGCATCGCGATCCCGCACGAACGTCTCGAGGGTGCGGCCACCGCCGATGAAGGTTTTGACGAACGCGGGTTGGAGTCCCGGGATAAGGTCGAGCAGGAACGCGACCGGCGCGGTCATCAGATAGTTGCGCGCGCTCTTGCGCCCGAGCAGCTTCGCCCAGCCGCTGTAGCTGGAGGGCGAGGGCGTAACGACGTGCGGCGCCATCTCGGAAGAGGCGGCGACAGCGGCCATCATGATGGTCGATTCGACCAGCCGGTGGAGATCGCGGCGG